>JAUVSB010000022.1 GCA_030597275.1 Gammaproteobacteria bacterium | reverse complement strand
GTTCGAGTCGAATTTTGTTATTTGCCATCTAGCCCTGCCTGTGATGTGATCGCTGTAGCTGATATGATTAACAAGTTAAAAAACAGCCAATAAATAGTTATTATTAGTCATTATTTAGCCATAATTAGATCATGTTTAGATATTATATAGTAACAGCACAGTTCTGTAGACGATGAATCCTGAAACCACTGCACGACTGCTGATCAGCTGCGATGACAAGCCCGGCATTGTTGCCACTGTATCAAACTTTCTCTATCACCATGGCGCCAACATTACGGCCCTGGACCAGCATTCCAGTGACCCCGAGGATGGCACCTTTCTGATGCGACTGGAATTCCAGACACCGCATCTCAATACCAGCAGGACCCTGCTTGAGCAATCCTTCGCAGAGACGGTTGCCCGTCCCTACAACATGGACTGGCGCATCAGCTATGCCGCAGAACGTAAACGCACTGCGATACTGGTTTCCAAACAGGATCATGCCCTGCTGGAACTGCTGTGGCGCTGGTCACGGGGTCAGCTTCCTATCGATGTCACACATGTCATCAGCAACCACAGGGATACCGAGGCCGCAGTAGAATCATTTGGTGCCAGCTTTCACCATGTTCCGGTCAATCCTGATAACAAGGCCGAGGCTGAACAGCAAATACTCGAATTGCTGTCGGATAACACTGACCTGGTGGTACTTGCCCGCTACATGCAAATCCTGTCAGCCGACTTTGTCAGTCATTATCCGCAGAAGATCATCAACATCCATCATTCCTTCCTGCCTGCCTTCATTGGTGCCGACCCCTACCGCCGTGCCGCCGAACGCGGGGTGAAATTGATCGGCGCTACCGCACATTACGTCACTGAAGATCTGGACGAAGGTCCCATCATCGAGCAGGATGTAAAACGTGTGTCACATCGTCATGAAGTGGACGAACTGAAAGAGTTTGGACGCGATATAGAACGCAACGTCCTTGCACGCGCCGTGCGCTGGCATGCAGAAGACCGGATATTGCTGCATCAGAACCGTACGGTCGTGTTTGCAGAATGGTGAGGCTTTAGTTTTTTATTCTCTGTACTTCACCTCTGTTTTCTTTCAGGCTCAGTAAATTTCCCGAGCTCACGTAGAACCGCCGTTGCATAACACCCCGGCGGTAATGAAAACTTCAGCTGCAGCTGATCATCCTCAAGCCAGTCCCAGGACAAATCTGCCACCGACACACGCATCGCCCGGCGTGCCAGATCCATCCGTGCTTTTTCCAGGCCTGTTGTCCAAGCTTGCCATTCACTGAGTATTGCGCTCTCTATTTCAGCTGCTTCAGCTGTCACCATGGCATCACCGCTGCCCCAGAGCGGTGCCGTCGGGTGGATATCAAATTCATTCACCCTGTTTATTATCTCTTCATCTACCGTCTCAACTTTAAAACAAGATCTCGAGCCGTTAAGCATCATACTGTCACCCGCTATGGCTCTGTTCCAGTCATCCCTGCGTATTCTTTCTGCCAGGACCAGGTTAAATAACCAGGATCGTGCTGCTGAGTAATAGATGTTCCTTTTAAATCTGTCTTTTACCCGTTTACCGTCTAATAACATCTGTTCTGCATAAACCAGGTTATTGGCATTGTGCCCAAATCGTTGTGATGTGAAATAATTTGGCACGCCATGCTGTTTGATCTTATGCAAACGCCGCTCTGTATCATCTTTATTGCCGGTAAACTCACGCATCAGCAAGCAAAAATTATTACGACTAAGCGCGCCTCTTCTGAGCTTTTTCTGATGCCTGCTGACTGAAAGAATCTCAAGAGTATTATCTGCAAGCTGTTGCCAGTCAGGGTCCTGTTTCCCTGGTAGATGTACACTGAAGAACTGCGAAGTAAGTGCATTTCTGTCTTTCAGACCTGCATAACTGACTGACTTTCTTGTTATACCAGCATGACGCGCAAGAAGGTGGGCAACATCCTCTGTATTCCTTCCTGTTTTTCTAATCTGAAGAAAAACATGTTCTCCTTCACCGCTGGCAGTAAAACCGAGCTGTTCTTCGACTATAAAATCTTCCGGGACAGTGCGAATGTCTCCGCTGATTATTAAAACAGGATAGGCACGGGGCAAATCATCGAATTGAAAAGTGTGAGTCATCAGTTATTACAGTACGTTCAGGCACAAAAAAAGCCGCTGTAAACATACAGCGGCTCGCATATTATTGAGTAACGCTTTATAGACTAAGCAGAATCAGGCCGCTTCATTATTTTTAGCAGATTTTTCCTTCAAATCAGCAATAGCGGCAGTAATTGCATCTTCTGCCAGTACTGAGCAATGAATTTTGACTGGAGGCAGCGCCAGTTCTTCAGCAATGGCGGTATTCTTGATCTCACCAGCTTCATCAAGGGTTTTGCCCTTCATCCATTCAGTTACCAAAGAGCTTGAAGCAATGGCGGATCCACAACCGTAGGTCTTGAATTTGGCATCTTCGATAATGCCATTGTCATCCACCTGAATCTGTAGTCGCATGACATCACCACAAGCGGGTGCGCCAACCATTCCAGTGCCTACGTTTGGAGCATCTTTATCAAGCGTCCCTACATTTCTGGGATGTTCATAATGATCCAGTACTTTTTCACTATAGGCCATGATTTTCTCCGTTTTCTTTACTTTTTAACATTAATAATAACGTTTATAAGGCTTTGCTTATTATAGCAGAATATTTAAAAATTCTCAGCCAGCTTCTCTTATATTTGCATAATCACCAGTATTTCCGGTTTTTAGCAAACCTGCAGGAACACCACCGATAAAATCACCTTCACCTGCCCGTTCGATGCATTCCTTGAGTGTGATGTTATGTAGGAACTGATATATGCTTCGGCTTAGTGAACTCCACATCACCTGGCTCAGATAGCGAACATTATCGCCATAATGTGGAATAACCGTTTCACGCATAGTATAGGTACGATCGTCTACAGAGGTAACAATGTCTGCAACTGTGATTTCCTCAGCAGGAACTGCCAGCCGATAACCGCCACCTGGACCACGCACACCTTCAATAAGATCGCTTTCTCTTAAATTCGCGAATAATTGCTCAATATAGGATACAGAAATATCCTGATCCTCAGCTATTTGAGCCGCTGTCATTGCTCGCCCTTTGCCATGTATGGCAAGAAACATCATGCCTGAAATTGCAATCTGACCTTTTGATGATAATCTCATTTTAATCTCCTGAATGCCCTGTTTGGCTATTCCTGACTAATTTACTCGGTTATTGTATTAGAAGAGGCCACTGCTGTCAATTATCCGATGATATGCAAGGTTTTTATTTTACCGCTGATACTGACACTGCTTTACAAGTTATTGGCGCAGGCGATCGTAGAATCACCTGAAGATGCTCGCATCCCAGCTGACATGTAATAGCTCAGAAATAATCCTTAGTCCTTAGTCCTGAATCTGATTCATGCCCCATCTCTTTAATACTGATCTAATTGCTTCTATCCGGGCGGCCGGCTGCTCCAGCATGACATGATGAAAGGCATCAGCAATTTCTACCACATCCTCAGCTGCCCTGATTTCAGATTGCATATTATCTGCTGTTTCTTTATCAAGTATCCTACTAGCCTGGCCACGGATAATGAACGTTGGCGCAGTTATCTCCTTCAACTCGTCAAAGACCGAAGTGGCTTGCAAGTCACGAAATGCACTCGGGTCATACTTCCATGTCCAGCCATCACCACACTGTATTACTGATTCTGCGGCAATATACTCCAGCAATATTTCATTCTTGCTGGGCTGTGGTGGAATTAGGCGAAATCTTGTCTGTGCCTGCTGACGACTTTCATAGACCCTTCTCTTACCTAATAGTTCGTGACCTCTGCGACGCTTACCCGCATTCAGGCTAACGGGCCGAACAGCTGAGTCGATAATAATCAGTCCGGGTAAATTTGTAGCGAGTACTGCTGCTGCCCTGATTGCTAACAGACCACCCATGCTATGACCGATGATGACAGGGGTACTATGAAAAACGGATCGATCTCTGGCCAGGCCAAGCACCTCCTCGCGCCAAAGATCTGATGAATATGTCGACCTTCTTGCACTATCACCATGCCCGCTCAGGTCAACAGCAATACAATGATAATCAGGAAGAAAGTGCGGAGCGATAAAACGCCACCAACTGGCATGTGCAGCGCCACCATGAATAAATAACAAACCAGGCTTATCGGGATCACCCCACTCGAGGATGTTAAGCTTGATGCCAGCAACTTCCACCCATCTTTGCTTCGGCAGTAAACACAGCCCCTGCTCAAATAGTTCTGAAACAGTTAGCTTCTTCATTCTGTCAATGTTTGATTGATACTCTGGGAAACAGCCACGTTAGTCTAGCCTGCAATGGGTTATACTATGATAAATACGCATAAGGCACGTTACCGGATAATAAATGAATTGTTTGATCACCGCTAAAGGTTTGACGAAAAACTATGGCCGTTTCCGCGCCGTCGATCATGTTGATTTTCAAATCAGGCCGGGTCGGGTAGTGGGTCTGGTCGGGCCTAATGGTGCAGGAAAATCCACTACATTAAAAGCAATACTGGGGCTGATCAAATACCGAGGTGAGCTTGAGGTGTTTGGACGCAATCCACGCATTGATCGTGCGGAGATCATGCATGACCTGAGTTATATATCAGATGTCGCTTCATTACCTGAATGGATTCGTGTCGACCAGCTGCTTCAGCTGATGAAGTCGACTCACCCTTCCTATGATTTAAGTAAATCTCTTAATTTTCTTGCCCGCACAGATGTAAAACAAACTCACCGTGTCAAACAATTATCCAAAGGCATGAAAACACAGTTACATCTTGCAATAGTCATGGGAATCAATGCCCGCATGCTGGTACTTGATGAACCGACATTAGGCCTGGATATTATTTATCGCACCGAGTTTTATGATCAATTGATCAATGAATACATGGACCCGCAACGTTCAATACTCATCACCACACATCAGATCGAAGAAATAGAACATATTCTCACTGATATTATGATTATCAATAAAGGCAGAATTATCATAAACATGCCTATTGAAGAGATAGGCAATCACTTCACCCAGTTGAAGACCTCAAAAGATTCTGCGGCTGAGGCGAGAAAACTACATCCTGTTTATGAAAAAGACCTGCTTGATGAAGCCATAATGATTTTTGAAAATACAGATGCTACCCGCCTGAAAGAGTTTGGTGAAGTCACTACGCCACACCTGGCTGACCTCTTTGTTGCCGCTGTAAAGGGTACCCATCATGACTAGTTTTATAACTTTGTTACGTCGTGAGCTGTGGGAACATACAAGTCTGAAGGCCATACCGTTTACACTGCTGGTCTTTGTTCTGCTTGCCAACCTGGCTTTTATTTTTGTCGTTGGTTCAGCAGATAGCACATTCACCATTAGCACCGGTGATAATACTCAAAACATGATCAATTATATTGATTTTTTCTCACAAATGGATGCAGACCGACAAGCAAGGATCATTAATGGCACAATGATTACCACCGGTATGATCATTAATTCAATACTGCTGATCGTGATGTTTTTCTACCTGCTCGACAGCCTCTATGGAGAACGAAAAGATCGTACAATATTATTCTGGAAATCACTTCCTGTCTCAAACCGGGAAACTGTACTTTCCAAACTATCGATAGCCGCATTCATCATCCCCATCATCATTTTCATTACCACGGGGCTGGCTAATCTGATTACCCTGGCATTACAAAGTTATACACTGCTACACAATCAACATACTGCAGAGCTACTTTGGCAGCAGGCCGATTTGACTGGTTTGTTGATGTTTTCAATATTCCTGCTAATTCAGCAAACAATCTGGTATTTTCCTGTCATGGGCTGGCTGCTCTTTTGCTCGGTCTGGTGCCGGAAACCCCCCATAATTGTCGCTGTATTGATACCCGCTATGCTTGTTTTTATTGACAGCAGTTTTATGCTTGGTACCGGCATATCAGAAATCTTACTTGAACGCCTGCCGCTGGGAATAATGTCGATGCAACTCGGCAATGAAAGCAGCCTGATGACGTATCCTTACAGCATGAGTGGGCAACAATTGCCTGGTTATGACATGACAGCAGGAATACATTTGCCTACTTTCGAAGATATCCTTAGATTCGTGGGGAATATTAAAGTATGGATGGGCATTATTATTGGCCTGTTCTTTACCGGCCTGGCTATTTCACTTCGCCGCTGGCGTGATGACAGCCTGTAATACCACATCCTCTCTCCATTAAGGGACACGGCAGCCTGTCGGCTTCAGGGTGATTTCACTGCTTTAAGACACGCTACCAGGTGCTTATCCAGATTCATCATTGGCGGGACGCATTCGGCACAATATTTATCAGCTAGTGGGCATCTTGCCAGGTAAGCACAAGCTGGGCCTTCCGGCAGCGTATCATCGCTGGCAGATTTTACATCTACTGCAACAACCTCATTACCAGGGCTATCCACGCCAGGAACACTTTGCAGAAGTTTCCGGGTGTACGGGTGCAACGGGGATTCAAGCACCTGTTTTACAGGTCCCATTTCCATCATCCTGCCTGCATAGAGCACCAAAACGGTATCAGCAATCACGTTTACTACGCTGATATCATGCGTGATGAACAGCCAGGACATACCCATGTCATCCCTCAGGTCCATAATAAGATTGAGAATTTGAGCCTGTACAGACACATCCAGCGCAGAAACAGCTTCATCCGCCACTATCACTTGTGGGCCTGATATTATGGCCCTGGCCATCGCTATACGCTGCCCCTGGCCACCCGAAAGCATATGTGGATAACGCTGAGCCTGTTCATTGCTCAAACCTACTTTCTCAAGACTTTGAAAAATCAAATCATCCCGTTCTGACCGGGACAAGTTTCTGTAATTTTTCAGTGGCCCCTCTAACAGTTGATAAACACGTTTACGCGGGTTTAATGAAGCGGCGGGGTTCTGAAAAATCATTCTGACACGCTGGTGTAGATCAGGGATAGAAACGTATGGTTTTCCGTCGAGAAACATTTCACCACTATCCGGTTGTTCAAGTTTTACCACCTGCCTGGCCAGGGTTGACTTACCTGAACCTGACTCACCCACTACAGCCAGTATTTTCCCTGATTCCAGTTCAAAACTAACATCACTGAGGATAGATTCTGTAGTCGCACCGAACAGCCTGGACGAGACCTGGTAGGATTTCGATATATTGTTTACTTCAAGCAAGGCTGTCATCAAACAAGTCCAACATGTGATTCGTCGCATTGGTCAACGGGTAGAAACATCGCACGGCACGATAATTGGATTGGAGGTCGTTGATTAATTTCGGGGATTCCTCCCTGCAATTGTTTTTTGCATAGTTACAACGAGAATAAAACCTGCATCCCGATAATCTCTCACCTGCTTTTGGGGGTGATCCTTTTATACTGTACAGTCGTTTATTTTTATACGAATTTTTTGTCGGTAAGCTTTTTAGCAAAGCCTCGGTATAGGGGTGCTGGGGTTGCTGAAATAATTCAGTAGTGGGACAGTTCTCTACTACCTGGCCGGCGTACATAACAACAACTCTATGTGCGATGTTTGATACCACTGATAAATCATGAGTAATAAATATCATCCCCATATTATTTTTCTGCTGCAAGCTGCGCAGTAAATCAAGTATTTGTGCCTGTACAGTAACATCCAGTGCCGTCGTAGGCTCGTCAGCAATCAGTAATGAGGGATTGCAAGAAATAGCCATGGCAATCATGACCCTCTGATTCATCCCACCCGACAATTGATGTGGCCATAATTTCAGGCATTTCACTGGATCACTAATTCCTACTTCATTAATCAGATCAAGGGCACGATTATGACGTTGTGCATGGTTCAAATTCTCATGCAGCTTCAGTACTTCTGTAATCTGCTGGCCAATTGAGAAAGAAGGATTCAGGCTGGTAGCAGGCTCCTGAAAAATCATTGATAAATTTCTGCCCATATATTTTCTTCGCTGACGAGAGGACAGTGCCAGCAGGTCTTTACCATCAAATTTAACCATCCCAGATCGTAAAATACCGGGTTTTCTGATCAATCCCATTATGGCCAGTGCGGTCACGCTTTTACCCGATCCCGATTCACCCACAACAGCAACCGTCTCGCCAGCACAGGCATCATAATTTACAGATTCAACCGCAGAAATACTCTTACCATGTGAACGAAAATCAACACTCAAGTTTTTAACTTTCAGTAAAAAAGGTGGGTTCTTCCTGACTGAGGACTGACGACTCATGACTGACGACTCGTTACTCATAAGGGGTCTATCCTGGGATCCAGAGCATCACGCAATCCATCCCCTAATAAATTGCTGGCAAGAACTGTGATTAAAATTGCCAGCCCCGGCAAAGTCACGGTCCACGGGGCAACCTCAATAAACTCACGAGATGACGATAACAAAGTTCCCCATTCAGGTGTCGGTGGCTGAGCGCCCAGGCCCAAGAAGCCCAGTGCAGCAATATCCAGTATGGCATTGGAAAAAGAAAGTGTGGACTGAACAATTAATGGTGCTGAAATATTCGGTAGCAGTGTTTGGAATAATAGCTTCCACCCTCTGCTGCCATCCAGTTTCGCGGACAGGACATAATCCTTATTCATCTCTGTTATCACCGCAGCTCGGGTAATTCGTACAAAATGTGGCAACAGAACAATGCTTACCGCCATTGCTGCGTTCATCAGGCTGGCACCCAGTAGTGCGACGATAACTATGGCCAGAAGTATCGCGGGAATGGCCAGCATAATATCCATCAGGCGCAGAATCACTGTCTCTAGCAGGCCCCGTTTCATGCCGGCAATAGCACCAATAGCCACGCCAAAAAAAAGAGCCAGTGAAACGATAGCAAAACCAAGAAATAACGAATAGCGTGCACCGTAGATCAAACGGGAAAACATATCCCTGCCAAGGTCATCGGTGCCAAGGAAAAACCCGGATTGACTGCCATCAGCCCAGAAAGGAGGTGCGAGTAATATATCTGTAAACTGCTCATGAGGATCATGAGTCACGAGGAGTGGAGCAAATATAGCGCTGATTATAAGAATGAGTAACACCAGAAGACCTAATGCCGCAATTCGGTTAGTACGAAATTTTACCCAGGTCTCCTGCCAGGGAGTAAGGTCATAAATTTCGGTAGAAGTATCTGCTTTGCTCATTTCTGCTGCCGTAAGCTCGGGTTAATCAAAACATAAAGCAGGTCGACGACCGTATTAACCAGAATTACCAGTCCCGCAATCAAAAGCACCCCACCTTGTACTACCGGATAATCGCGACGGTAGACGGCTTCCAGTAACCATTTTCCGATACCCGGCCAGGAAAAAATAGTTTCAGTAAGAATTGCACCCGTCATCAGAATGCTTGTCTGCAGGCCAATAACAGTTATCACAGGGATAAGTGCGTTTCGTAGGGCGTGCTTGAAGATGACTGAAAATTCAGACAAACCTTTTGCTCTGGCTGTACGTATATAGTCCTGCTTTAGCACTTCCAGCATAGCTGAACGTGTCATACGTGTAATCACCGCAAGGGGAATGGTAGCAAGAACGATGGCAGGTAAAATCAGATGATGTACGGCATCAAAAAAAGCATCTTTATCACCGGCAATCAGTGTATCAATCAACATAAAGCCAGTCACCGACTCTATGTCATAAATAAAATTGAGCCGCCCGGCTACCGGCATCCATCCGAGGTTAACTGAGAACAGCAATATCAATAACAAGGCCCACCAGAATATAGGCATAGAATATCCGACCAGGGATACCGCTGTAATACTGTGATCAATAATCGTATTACGTTTGACCGCAGCCAGGACTCCGGCAGGAATGGCTATCAGGACAGCCAGAATTATAGCAATGAGGGCTAGCTCCAGAGTCGCCGGAAACAAATTGGAAAATTCTTCCAGTACGGGTGTTTGTGTCACTACTGACCGGCCAAGATTGCCATTCAATACCTGCCAAAGATAGTCAGCAAACTGGATAAAGAGCGGTTGATCAAACCCAAACTGCTGCTGTAATTCTGCATATCGCTCAGCAGACACACCATGCTCACCGGCGATTAAAAGAATCGGATCACCAGGAGCCAAACGTATCAATAGAAAGGTCAGAGCAACAATGCCAAAGAAGGTTGGAATGACAAGTAGCAGTCGATGTAGCAGGTGCTGGGGCATACTTTACTTAAGGCTTACTCCGGAAAAATATATTCCGCCGAAGGGGTCTATTTTAAGCCCCTGTACTTTACTTAAATACGGTTGAAAACGGACTGAATGCGCAATAGTCAGCCAGGGTGCCTCCTGTTTGAAAATGACTTCGGCACGTTTATACAGTTTTTTTCTTTTTTGCATATCCGCTTCTATACGTGCCAGAGATATCAAATCATTAAATTGTTTATTACACCAGAACGATCGGTTATTGCCTGTTTCAGCTGCTGTGCAGCTCAATAAAGGAGTGAAGAAATTGTCCGGATCACCGTTATCACCTGTCCAGCCTAACAGTATGGTTTGGTGCTCCCCTTCGCGAGACTTCTTTAAATAAGTTCCCCATTCATACGTGACAACATTGGCCTTTATGCCAATTTTCTCCAGATCCTGTTGTATCAAAGTAGCCATCTTTCTTGCATTGGGATTGTAAGGCCTCTGTACAGGCATTGCCCATATATCGATTTCAAAACCTTCTGCAAAGCCAGCATTTTCCAGTATTTTTTTTGCGCGATCCGGGTTGTAGACATAGTCATACTCTGGTCCCTTCCAGTTCCATATCGTTGGTGGGATAACTGATGAGGCAATGCTGCCGGTACCCTTATAGATGACATCCAGAATGGCCTGGCGGTTGATAGCATAGTTCATTGCCTGTCGTACCAGAACATTATCAAAAGGAGGCTTGCTCGTGTTAAATGCCCAATAGGCTGTATTCAGCCCTGGCTGCTCAGCTACTTTTATTTCCGGGTTCTTCTTCATCGACTTTATGTCTGTAGGTAATGGATAAGCCATCACATGACATTCACCTGTACGTAAACGCGCATATCGTACTGAAGGGTCGACAGTTATAGCAAAGACCAGCTTGTCCAGCTCTTCCATACCTTTCCAGTATGCAGGGTGTGCCTGGTAGCGAATGAATGCATCTTTTTCATACTTCACAAACATGAATGGTCCGGTACCGACTGGTTTTAAATCAAGCTTTTCAGGGGTTCCTGCGATCATCATTGCATCGGCATATTGTTTTGACAATATCGAAGAAAAATCCATTGCCAGGTTTGACAGAAATGTACTGTCAGGATTATTGAGCACAATTCTTACACGATTTTCATCCAGCTTGACCACATCCTTGATCAGCTTATTAAACCCCATGTCATTAAAGTACTTGTAAACGCCACCTGAAACGGAATACCAGGGATTCGATGTATCGCGCTGACGATTAAAGCTGAACAGCACATCATCAGCATTAAAAAATCTGCTCGGAGTAAAAAACTCCGTGCTATGAAAACTGACGTTTGGACGTAAATGGAATGTATATTCCAGACCATTAGCACTCACCTCCCAACGCTGTGCAAGGCCGGGGACAATTTCAGTTGTCCCAGGTTTGAATTCAAGCAGCCTGTTATATAGCTGCCGGGATGAAGCATCAAAAGTTGTGCCTGAGGTGCTCAGCTGTGGATTGAATGTTTCCGGACTGCCTTCTGAGCAATAGACCAATGTGCTGGCCATAGCTGCCTGCAGACTACATAACGCAGAACCGAGTAAGAGCATTGCTGCCAAGTGTGATTTAAAAACCATATGTGAAATCCTGTACAATTAGTGCGCTGATTTTATGACAGACTTTGTTTGATAAATAGTGTTTATGATGTAGAAAATAACAAATAGGATTGTTGAAAAATGGAAAGACCAGTAAAATAAGCGGCTCGAAACTGACAGGCTGAACGCCTATTCGCACTCTGGCAATGAAATTCCTTGAACTCTATAGCATCCCCGGTGAAGGCTTAATCGCTGCATTCGAAGAGATGGGGGATACCTTGCTGTTTGATAAACAAGGTTTGCAGTCCCGTATTATTTCATTAAAACATCAGGGTAAAGACAGCTCACAAGAAGAACTTGGCCTGTCACGGATGTCATCGATAAGCCACCATCAGCATGAAACTATTTTTTAGTTTCTAATTTCTTTCTGGCCCTCTGTAAATACAGCCAGCGGTACAGGTTTCCCTTACAATAACAGCAGACAACAAGGGAAGGTCAGGTTTTAAACGTTGCCAGATCCACTTCGCAATATTTTCACTGGTTGGGTTTCCCAGTCCATCAATCTCATTTAAATAGTGGTGATCCAACTGTTCATAGATCGGTCTGAAAACACTTTTTATTTCACCAAAATCCTGCACCCAGCCATATTCTTCGTCTACCTCACCGCTGACACGCAGCTCGACCTGAAAGGAATGGCCATGGAGCCT
>JAUVSB010000076.1 GCA_030597275.1 Gammaproteobacteria bacterium | reverse complement strand
TGGCTGCATCAGCACAGGAGATTGATGCTAAAGTAGATGCGACGCTGAAGATATTTAAAGTACAGGTTCCTGGTGCCGCTCAATATCTTAGTGTCGCTAAAGGTGTGCTGATATTTCCCAGTGTTTTCAGGGCAGGTCTTGGTATCGGTGGTGAATACGGTGAGGGTGCGATGCGGATTAATGGTCAAACTGTTGAGTACTGGAGTACGGCTTCTGCCTCAATTGGCTTTACTTTTGGGGCCCAGACAAAATCGCTCGTTCTTATTTTTCTTGATGAAGCAGAGCTGATCAAGTTTCGTCATAGTGAAGGCTGGCGTGCAGGTATAGATGGCTCAGTGGCATTTATTGAATGGGGAACATCCGAAAATATAGATACTATCAACACCAAGGATCCTATTTTAGGGTTTGCCTTTGGTAATAAGGGGCTAATGGCGAATATAGCGCTGGAAGGTTCGAAGTTTATTCTTCTTAATAAGGAATAAAAAGTCGTATTTGTAGGAGCGTCGCTCGGCGCGATTAGTTGAATTTCGCACATCTATAAAAATCGCGCCGAGCGACGCTCCTACAGCAGTTATTTTATCTTCTCAGCCGCCTTTAATCTTGCCCCCTCAGCTTTAATCGTTGACTTGAAAGCAAGATAGTATTTCATGATATTTGCTACGTAGTTTACCGGTTCACTGCTGGCGTATCGGCGTGTCACATACTCTACATTGTAGAACCATTTATTCGGATCTTTACCCAGAGATTCTGCCTTGCTTCGCATTTTGTTTATTCTGGCTGGCCCTGCATTATAGGCTGCCAGGGTAAATGCCAGTTGTTCTATGGGGGCAATTTTCGGGTCGGAGAAGTACCTTGAACGCAGAAATGCCAGGTACTTTGTTGCAGCATGTATATTCTTGTCAGACGATTCTTTGACACCTGTTATTTTAATATTTTTGTCTGCAGCGGTTGAAGGCTTGATTTGCATCACACCTACGGCACCATGAGTACTTCTTGCGTTTTGATTCAGTTTTGATTCCTGGAAACCCAGCGCGGTCAGCATGACCCAGTCGATATTGTATTCCTTGCCGTATTTGATGAATGATTTCTGATATTCATGGAGTCGTTTCAGGGTGCTGTTACTAACCGGGTTGGTAATCCATTTTGTATTTTTGTAATAGCGGTTGAATAAAATATTGCCAGTTTTAGTGCCTTGCTTGTATTTTTTAAGAAATAAATTAAGTTTGTAGAGTATGTCTTTTTCACCTTTACGTACCGCCCAGGCAATCTGGCTGCCGGTACTGATCGTTGCCCCTGCCATTGGGGTTATATCGTCAAGTGTGCGAGACCAGAGATCAGCGATATGACTATCAACTACTGTGTACTGATAGATTCCGGCATTAACCATTTGCAGGAGATCCTCACTAACCAGGCTTTCATCGGCCTCGACTAAATTTATTGGTGCCCTCTTTTCCTTTTTTAATTCGGTATTAAGTTGTTTCAGGTGAGTGTAATAACTGCTGCCTTTTACCACATGGACGGTCCTGCCTGACAACTCCATGGCATTCTCAAGTTGTTGTGCTTTTTTGCTGCGTACAACAACTTCAGAAATATTGGTTCGATATGGACTGCTGAACGCCACTTTTTCGCTGCGTTCTGGTGTGATGGTCATGCCTGCTGCAATAATATCCCCTTCACCGCTTAATAAAGCAGGAATCAACTGATCAAAGGGCAGGGTGACAAAGAAAAAATGAAACTTCTTGTCTGCGCTGAGGCCCTTGTTGAGATAGTTTTCAAAAGAGTGCATCAGTTCATATTCTAGCCCGGCCTGTTTACCTTTAACGATGAAGTAATTGGTGGCGTTGTAGTTGACCAGTACCCGAATGGCACGCTTGCCTGCCTTTATAGGATCGACTTTTCGCTTACTTAGAATTAAATCAACTTCATCACCCATTTCGACATTTTTAGCAGCTGAAGTTGATTGTGCTGCATGGGCTGGATACGAGGATATTAAAAGAAAAAATGCAGCAGTCAGTGCTGCTATTTTCATGTGATAGAATTTTGACATGGATGCTATATTCTTTAAATAATTTAGAATGTAATGGCCATGTTCTGATTTATTTTGCTTTTGTCTCTTCCATCTGTCGAAGTACCGCCGCCTTTTCTACAAGATAATTAACAACCTTGAACAACTGGCCTTTTCCTACATGGGATGCGGAAACCAGGTATCGTCCATCAACAATGATTGAGGGAACACCTGTTATTCCATAGCGTTTTGTCATGATGGCAGCCTGACGGCTAAGAGAGTCCACACTGAACGAGTTATAGGCATCGAGAAATTCTTTGTGGTCAACGCCTTGTGTGGCGATAAAGTCAGCAATCTGGTCTTTTGTCCTTATCCTTTGCTTCTTGACATGTATGGCATTCATCATCGCATGGTGCAGTTTTTCTGTCTGGCCTAGAGCTTCAAAGGCATAGTATGCGCGAGCATATGGAATCAAGTTTTCTCGGAAAACAGCCGGCATACGAATGAATTCGGCATTGGCAGGTATGCCGTCCTTGCGCCATTTATTCAGTGGTGCTTCAAGGTTAAAGCAATGTGGACAGCTATACAAAAATACTTCTCTTACCTCGATCTTGTCACCGGTACTAGTAGGTAATGGTTTGCTGAAGGTTGTGTATTCAACTCCATCCTTGAATTCACCTGCTATTGAAATAGCAGGTGACAGGCAGAGTATAAATAGTAAAAAGAGTGATTTTTTTAGATTCATTCCAGTTTCCTTAAGGTCTTTCTGATTGATGATTGAATTGATTCAGGACTGGGCGTATTTATGTTCCAGGCCCTGTAGTAATTTGTCATGGATACCTGCAAAACCGCCATTACTCATGACCAGGATGTTGTCACCGGGCTGGTTCTTATCCAGTACTTCATCGACTAGTCTGCCTATATCCGTGTGCATGGAAATGTTCTGTGTACTGTCATCCTGTAACTCAGAAAGATTCCATTCAATATCGTCTGGCTGATAGATGTATACGCTGTCGGCAAGTCGAAGTGAGTTCATCAGCGTGTTTTTATGTACACCCATTTTCATAGTATTAGAGCGAGGCTCCAGGATGGCAATAATTTTTTCATTTCCACAGTGTTTTCGCAACCCTTCCAGGGTTGTTGAAATTGCTGTCGGGTGATGAGCGAAATCATCGTAGACAGTGACATCATTGATAATCCCCCGAACTTCCATTCGTCTTTTGACATTTATAAATTGATTTAGTGCCTCAATGGATAGTTTAGCAGATATGCCCACATGGGCAGCCGCTGCAATCGCTGACAGGGCATTGCATGCGTTGTGAGCCCCCATCAATTGCCAGTCCAGTATTCCTGCAGATTCACCTTTGTGTTTAACCTTGAATTTTGAATAATCCTGTTCCAGATTTTCAATCTGCCATTCATTGCCTGCTTTGCCAGTGATGCTGAAATAGGTTTTCTCAGTCCAGCAGCCCATACTAATAACATCCTGCAGTGCTTCCTCATCAGCGTTGATGATCAGCTGCCCGGTACCCGGCACGGTACGGATAAGAAAATGAAATTGTTGTTTGATTGCATCCAGGTCAGCAAAAATATCTGCATGGTCAAACTCAAGGTTATTCAGTACCAGGGTCTTAGGGTGGTAATGGATAAACTTTGAGCGTTTATCGAAGAATGCGGTGTCATATTCATCTGCTTCAATTACAAAATATTTGCCGCCACCTGCACGGGCAGAAACGCCAAAATTTTGCGGTATGCCGCCAATCAGAAAGCCGGGTTCGAGGCCGGCATGTTCGAGTATCCATGCCAGCATACTGCTAGTTGTGGTCTTGCCATGGGTCCCGGCAACAGCCAGCACATGTCGCCCTTGAAGGAAATGTTCTGACAACCATTGTGGTCCCGAAATATAGCTAAAGCCATTATTCAGCACTGCCTCGACTTCCGGGTTGCCGCGTGACAGGGCATTTCCAATGACTACAATGTCCGGCTGTGGATCCAGGTTGGCCACATCATACTGGTTAACCTCGATACCAAGCTGCTCAAGCTGGGTGCTCATTGGCGGGTAAATGTTGCTGTCTGAGCCCGTCACCGTGACGCCCATTTCTCTGGCAAGAACAGCTATGCCACCCATAAATGTACCGCAAATTCCAAGGATATGGATATGCATGGGTACTATTTAGCCAGGTTCTGCTGCAGCTGGTCTGAGAATAATATCAGTATGCTCATTCCTACAATCAACTGTGTAATGATGCTCACAAGAATTGCTTTTCCTCTGCTGGAATCCAGGGCATTTCGATAGCTGTGCACCATGACGCCACAAGACCAGACAGCAAGAATCACCACAACAAGCACTGGGATAGTGGCCTGTTGCTGGGCTTCTTCACTTAAAGACAATAACCAGCTGCGAAATGGCCACACGATAAGCTGTATGATTACGCTGGTTCCATAGAAAGCGGTTAATGTCTGGACTGCCCGTTCAGACTTCTGATTTAAGGCCAGGATACCCCAAACAGTTGCTGTCAATATAGCAACCTGGCTAAGTGCAAATACCAGGCTGTTACTGAAGTCATTATTGAAGTGGTCTCCAAGGATGGCGGTTACGACGAGACAAAAGCCTGCAGTGATCAACAAGCCCTGTGATGAAGGTAAATCCTGAGGGCCTCGACGTAGACGGATCAGGTCAATAAACAGAATTAAAATAGAATTCACTGGTTTGTATTTTGCTGGTTGGGTTGAACAGGGTGTACATGAGAGAATGTCCCGCTTATATCTGATTTCACAACAAAGAATGTGCTAAATACCTGGTCAGGGATACATTGATGAGTAATAACGAGACATTTTATATCGAGAGTGCTGCAGAGTTAAAGGTATTCTGTAATGAATTACAAAAAGGGACATGGATAGGCGTAGACACTGAGTTTATGCGTGAACGCACCTATTATTCTGAACCCTGCCTGATTCAGTTATCGGGCGATGCCGGCATCGCCTGTGTGGATATCATTACGATTGATGATCTGTCCTCACTAAAAGAGGCGCTGTGTCGGGAGGATATCGTCAAATTGATGCATTCCTGCAGCCAGGACCTGGAAATATTTCATTTGCTGTTTAAGGAAATACCGCCAAATATATTCGATACACAGGTAGCGGCAGCTTTTACCGGCAAGGGTGATCAGGTCTCTTATGCAGCACTGGTCGACGATATCTGTGGCGTAACACTGCACAAGGCCCATACCAGGGCAAGATGGTGCAATCGACCGCTTTCAAAGGATGAAATTCATTATGCCGAAGACGATGTTAGATATCTTCCGGCATTATTTGACTCTCTATCAAAAGAACTTGAAAACTTAGGCCGTAGGGCGTGGTTCGATGCAGAAATGCGAGGGATATCGAATACCGCAGTGCATGCAATAAATGAAAGTAATGCCTGGCAGCGCATGAATGCCCTGGGACAGATGGCTGGCCGTTCGCTTGCGGCAGCTAAGGCATTGGCTGGCTGGCGTGAGAGCCTGGCACAGTCTCGAGATAAGCCGAGGAGCTGGATATTAGCCGACAAGGTGCTGGTTCGAATCGCCAATACACTGCCTGAAACGATAGCTGAGCTATCATCAATTGAAGATATTACTGACGGGTTTGTAAAGCATCGCGGCGAGCGCATTTTGTCAATCATCAGGCAATCGGCAGAACATAGTGAGTCGGAGCAGCCCACAGGCCCCGGACGTCCGGATGCCAGGGAAAAGGCCTTGAAGAAAGAACTGGCAATGATTCTTGATGCCGCTGCGGAAAAAATTGAGTTGCCGGCTTCCTTACTTGCAACGCGCAAAGATCTTACAGCAATGATACATGGGGATAGAGAGCTTGCCGTTCTTCAGGGATGGCGTGCAGAGATTGTTGGGCAGGATTTGCTGGATTGTTTACAGAACAACGCTCCTACATAAAGAAAAACCTTCCTTAATTAAAAAGCACTGATTCGTTCAAATAACCAGAATGAAGAAAGACCGCCTATAGAATAGATTGCTACCGTTTCAGACCAGTCCAGTAACTTCGGTAGTTTTAATTTATGCAGTAAATAACCAAGAGAAAGAACCGTTGCAACAAACAGTAACTGTCCCAGTTCAACACCAACATTGAAAAAAACCAGGGCCAGCGGGATCGCCTGTTCCGGCAAACCCACTTCCGCCAGCGCTCCGGCAAAACCGAAACCATGCAACAGGCCAAATACAAATGCGACCATCCATGGCCAACGTGCAGCAGCGCCTTTTCTTCCCTGTTTGCCATGTACTATTTCGACAGCCAGGAACAGAATGCTTAAAGCAATGACTGCCTCTACCGGTTGCTGCGGGACATTCACGAAACCCAGTGTAGCACCCGCTAGTGTCAGGCTGTGAGCAAGCGTAAAGGCCGTGATTGTCCATAACAGGCGACGTTTGCCGTTAACGATAAGCAGCAGGGCAAAGACAAATAATAAATGGTCCACACCCATCAGGATGTGGGTAATGCCTAACCAGGTATAAGTACTTATAATTTGCAGCGATGATGCACTGGCTGGAATCTTAAATGACTCTTGTGTCGGGGTAAGCAGTTTCGACTGTGATGTGCCATCAATAAATTCCAGTCGCAGCAGGACATCGGTATTGGTCGCTTTTAAACCACCTATAGAAAGAGTTTTTTCTAAAAGGCCACCTTCACAAACCACCAGCCAGCGCTGGATATAAGCGCCATTGACTAACTGGCTGTTAGGCTGAGTTTTTTCTTTGCAGTTTTCCGGCAGTTGCGC
>JAUVSB010000054.1 GCA_030597275.1 Gammaproteobacteria bacterium | reverse complement strand
TGATTGTTCACTTTTTGACTTTTTAAACTGATGAAAACCAGTCAGGTAAGAATCATTGGTGGCGATTGGCGCGGCAGGAAGCTTGAGTTTCCTGCTAATGCCCCACAATTGCGCCCAACACCCGGGCGTATTCGTGAAACTTTATTTAACTGGTTGTCATATGACATTAATGGCGCACGCTGTCTGGATCTTTATGCGGGCAGTGGCGCATTGGGGGTAGAGGCGCTTTCCAGAGGTGCGTCGGAAGTGACTTTCGTCGAGTCTGATCTCAAAAGTTCCAGGCTGCTGGAAGAAAATTTACACAGGCTGGGAAGTGATGCGAAAGTATATACTATGGATGCACGACGTTTTGTCAGACAGATAGAGGGCGAATGGGACATAGTTTTTCTCGATCCACCCTACAGACATGGTATGTTGCAACAAATACTCCGTTTATTAGATGAGCACAATTGCCTGGCAGAAAATGCATTGATATATATAGAATCAGAACGTGAACTGGATGATTTAAAATTACCGCCTGACTGGCATTACCTGAAACAGAAAAAAGCAGGGCAGATTAAATATTATCTGGCCTCCAATAATTCGGAATAGCGATCTCTTATGGCAATTGCATTCTACCCCGGCACTTTCGACCCGGCAACCCTGGGACACATCGACCTGATACGCCGTGCGGCAAAGTTGTTTGATGAAGTCATTGTTGGCGTAGCTGATAATCAGGATAAGTCGCCGCTGTTTACTCTTGTTGAAAGGGTCGAGATGCTGGAAGTGGCAGTGAATGGTATAGATAATGTTCGAGTTATCGGCTTTAATAATTTGTTGATTGATTGCGTTCGTGAACAAAATGCGGACACCATTCTTCGTGGTTTGCGGGCGGTATCTGATTTTGAATACGAGTTTCAGCTGGCTGCGATGAATAGACACCTTGATCCAGGTATTGAAACGACATTCCTGACACCATCAGAAAGTTATGCTTTCCTTTCGTCAACACTGATCAAGGAGGTTGCTTCATTAGGCGGTGATGTTAGTGATTTTGTACCAGCCCAGGTGATGAAGGCGTTGAAAAGAGTCTATTCCCGCAACGGATAACCTTTCTATTCTTGCTATAAATGAATTTTTTATATGTGCTTTCAGGCTAGAATGTTAGAATTATCAGCGAACATAGTGTAATTTCCGGCCTGGTCCAATTTTGCAACGTTTCAAACATTTAATGAGTAACAAGTAATGGCATTATTAATAACCGATGAATGCATCAACTGTGATGTTTGTGAGCCTGAGTGTCCAAATGAAGCTATAACTCAGGGCGAAGAAATATATGAGATTGACCCGGATAAGTGTACCGAGTGTGTCGGCCATTATGATACGCCTCAATGCGTAGAGGTTTGTCCAGTGGATTGTATTCCAAAGGACCCCGACCACGTTGAGACAGAAGACCAGTTAATGGAAAAATACAAAGTACTGCACGAATCCTGATTTGTTTTTTGATATGAACTTCCGACCCGCAATCTTTCTGATTAGCGGGTTTATTTATTTATTTTCCTTCCCCGTATTCTCTGCCCAACCAGAGATAAATCAGTCTGCTGTTGCTTCTGCTCATCCAACTGCCACATCAGCCGGTTTTGAAATTCTTGGGCAGGGTGGCAATGCTTTTGATGCCGCTGTTGCTGTGACTGCGACTCTGGCGGTAGTTGAGCCTATGGGGTCGGGTCTTGGCGGAGGTGGTTTCTGGTTACTGCATCGCGCCAGTGATGGCTTCCAGGTAATGCTTGATGGACGTGAAAAGGCACCCGCTGCAGCGACCAGGGACATGTATCTGGATAAGCAGGGTGCGGTGATCGATGGCTTATCATTGAATGGAGCATTGGCAGCTGCAATCCCGGGGCTACCCGCTGCGCTGGTTCACCTTGCGTCAAAGTATGGAAAATTACCGCTACGTCAGTCCCTGCAGCCTGCCATTCGTGCAGCTGAAAAAGGATTTACTGTTTATCCACGGTATCAGAAATTGCTCAAGTTTCGCCTGGCACATTTAAATGAGGCGGCGAAAAAAGTCTTTCTGACAGATGATAATAATATACCTGCAATTGGTGCCCTCATCATACAAAAAGATTTAGCTGCCAGCCTGCGCAGGCTGGCAATCGGTCAGCGAGACGGATTTTATAAAGGTGAAACAGCTGAAAAAATGCTAAAGGCTGTTAGCAGTGCAGGCGGTATCTGGACGCAGTCTGATCTGGATAATTACCAGGTAGTGGAGAGAAAGCCTGTTATTGGTGATTATCATGGGGCGCAGATTGTTTCTGCGGCATTGCCTTCATCAGGCGGCATCGTTTTGCTGGAAATTTTAAATATATTGTCGGGCTTTGAGCTAGATGCCCTCACTCCTACCGAACGAAAGCAGAAAATTATCGAGGCAATGAGGCTGGCCTATAAGGACCGCGCAGAGTATCTTGGGGACAGTGATTTTATTCAGCTTGACCAGTCTCGGCTAATATCAATGGCCCACGCCGATCAATTACGAGCGGGCATTACAAACAAGGCAACACCTTCTGATTTCTTATCGGAGACGACACCGCCAGAAGGGCAGGATACGACACATTTCTCAATCATTGATGACCATGGCAACAGGGTCTCGGCCACGCTAAGTATTAACTACCCTTTTGGATCGGCACTGCTTGCTGAAGGGACAGGTATTGTATTAAACGATGAAATGGATGATTTTTCTGCAAGCCCCGGTGTAGAAAATAGTTATGGTCTAATTGGCTCCAGTGCGAATGCTATCGAAGCAGGTAAACGGCCTTTATCCAGCATGACGCCAAGCTTTATTGAAAAGGATGGGGATGTGCTGGTGCTCGGAACTCCAGGAGGCAGCCGCATAATTACTATGGTGCTTATAGCGGCTCTTGATTTCCTGCATGGCAATGGTGAACTTGCTGACTGGCTTGCACATGGTCGTTTTCACCATCAATACTATCCTGATGTTGTCCAGTTTGAACCGGGAGCAATCAGTAAAGCTGAACAGGCTGAATTATCACTGCTAGGGTATGAGTTAAAAGAACGTCAGAGCACCTACGGTAACATGCATGCAGTATTATTTAAGTCTGATGGGGATTTAGAAGCTGCCAGCGATCCCCGATGGCTGGGCAAGGCAGAAGTAAGAAAAGTAAGCTCAGAGGATGCAGCTACTATTGTCAGATAATGACAGCCCCCAAACAGGGACTCATAATATTTTGGAGGGCGTTCAAAATTCTGTGTCAGGTTGATTTAGATTTCCAACACGCTATCTAAGCGGCCTTCAAAATAAATATCGAGTTGAGACAGTGCCTGGCTCCAGTTCTGGATCGGCATTGTCCATTTCTCTGACGCATTTAATATGCCTGCGTAGAGTAATTTTAACAAGCTGTTTTCATTTGGGAATGCACCCTTGGTTTTGGTCAATTTACGGAACTGGCGGTGGACAGCCTCTACCGCATTGGTTGTATAAATGATTTTTCGTATCGGTTCAGGATATTTAAAGTAAGCGGATAAATGTTCCCATTTTTTACGCCAGGATTTAATCACAATCGGGTACGTATCACCCCATTTGGCTTCCAGTTCATCTAATGCCGTTTCAGCAGCATCTTTGTTGCAGGCACGGTAAACAGGCTTTAAATCCGCCATAAAGGCCTTCTGGTTTTTTGATGCAACGTACTTCATTGAATTACGTATTTGGTGAATGATGCAAAGCTGGATTTCTGTTTTAGGAAAAATACTGCCAATCGCTTCAGGAAAGCCTGTTAATCCATCTATACAGGCAATCAGAATATCCTCAATACCCCGGTTTTGCAGGTCGGTCAGAATGCTTAACCAGTAGCTGGCACTTTCATTTGCGGACAGGTATATACCCAGGATTTCCTTTTGCCCATCTATATTAAGCCCCAGGAGCGTATAAATGGCCTTGCTAACATACCGGCCTTCTTCCCTGATTTTGTAGTGGACAGCATCCATCCAGACAATGGGGTAAACGCTTTCCAGTGGCCTCTGTTGCCACTCTTTTAGTTCCGGTATCAGTTGGTCGGTAATCGCTGTAATCGCACCAGTGGAGACTTCAATGCCATACAGGTCATGGATATGGTATTTCATGTCACGATAGCTCATGCCATGACTGAACAGCGAGAGCAGCTTACGGTCTATTTCCGGGGTGAGCTGAGTTTGGTTCTTCTTGATGAGTTGCGGCTCAAAGCTACCCGCTCGGTCTCTTGGGGCATTGAGTTCAAAGCTACCAACACCGGTTTTTATGGTTTTTGAGCTGCTTCCGTTCTTTCTATTTGGCTCATCACAGTTTTCCAGGTGATGATCTATTTCTGCAGCCATCATGGCTTCAGTGAGTTGTTTCATCAATGGCATTAATACGCCATCTTTACCCGTTAAATCTTTACCAGATTGCAGATCTTTTATGGCTTTATCAAAATCAAACGATTGAGACATAGGTCACTCCTTAATGCTTTCGCATTGAGTTTAATGGAATGACACAGAATATTGAACACTACCATTTTGCAGTCCCAGACCCCTTTAATAGGCATTTAAATGAAGGGTCAGCCTTCCTTTTTCTTATTCTGTTCCTTCCACTTCGTGTAACAATCCAGACCACAAAAGTGGACTACGTAGTCTGTGGCCTCTTCACTCCTGGCCTCAGTGATTGGAATTTCCTTAAGACAAACCTCACATGCCACCATTTCAACTTGTGTTGGTGTTGGTTTTTCTTTCTCTATCATAGTATCTCCCTCAATATTGAATCAGTAAGTAACGTAGATACAATGTCCTCAGATGAACGCCTGGCCAAGGGGAAATCAATTTCCTTTCCTTCTACTGAGATCTTTATTGTTCCAAAATTTCCATGTGGCATTCAAGAATATCAGTAATGAAGCCTAATGGTGCTTATAAAGTGCATGCGCTAAACACTGTCAACTCCATGTGTGGTTTAGATCTCACCCATAGTCATTCATCGAGTGTAAAACTTACTTTCATTGTGATTTGCCAATGAGCTACGACGTTGTTTTCAATAACACCGCGAATATCGGTCACTTCAAACCATTTAAGGTTATGAATTGTTTTCGTCGCTTTCGTAATCGCGTTATTAACGGCTTCTTCAACACTTGTTTTGGATGTTCCGGTAAGTTCTATTGACTTGTAAATATGCTCAGGCATGTAAGTATCCTCCTAAAGTTTTTGTCTGTCTTGCATCAGTAGATGAATAGTATGGCTAATGTGATTATGCTGGTTTATTGAGAATGTCTCTACCTTAATGTCAGAAGGTGAAGTGTTCATAGACTATAATAATTCTACAACAATTAATCTAAAAAGATCAGGAATAGATTATGAAAGTGACAGAAGCTCTAACAAGGCGTAAAGCCACCCGTGCTTTTCTTAGTAAAGCCGTTGAGGTAGAGAAAATAAAACGAATTTTAAACGCAGCTAAACATGCCCCTTCAGGGGCAAATACTCAACCATGGCAGGTTGCTGTTGTTATGGGTGATAAAAAGCACCTACTGGAGCAGCGTATTGAAAATGCGTTTCGAAGTGGGGTAAAGGCAAAAATGGACTATCAATATTATCCTTGTGAATGGCAAGAACCTTACAAGGAACGGCGCAAAGCCACAGGTGTTCAGCTTTATCCAGCGCTCGGAATCGTCCGAGAGGATAAAGAAAAGAGGCTGGATCAATGGGCGGCCAATTACAGAGCTTTTGATGCGCCCGCCATGCTATTTTTCTTTATGGATCCGATTATGCAAAAGGGTTCATTTCTGGATTATGGTACGTTTCTACAATCAATAATGCTGACTGCCGTTGAAGAAGGGTTGGCTACGTGTCCGCAGGCTGCGCTCGGTGAATATCCACAGATTGTTAAAGACACATTGGGTTATCCTGATGAGAGCATACTAATATGTGGTATAGCATTAGGTTATGAAGATACTAAAGCAGAGGTAAATAGCTATCGTACACCACGTGAGGGAGTAGATACCTTTACACGTTTTTTTGAATGAGCGCTCAAAGTGATATGCAAAAAACCAACAGGGTCAGACTCGATAGAAAAAATCATTCGCCATTTTAGAATCAATGAGGACCGACTCGATTGAAATTACTGAACAGTTATGAATGCATCGGATCAATCGAGTCTGAGCCTACTGCTATACAAGAGAGATTGCAGATAATAGCAAACAAGATGTAGATTCATAGTAAGTAGTATCTTTGGTCATTGGAACTTAAGCTGGTACATGTGACAGGGAGCTTTTTGTGGAAGATATTTCCAATCATATATGGAATATCAAGTATCGCGATAAATCAGATGCGACGCTTGAGGATACCTGGCGGCGCATTGCCCGCGCACTCTGTGCAGTTGAACCCGTGAATAAAGCACACTGGGAGATGCAATTTTACCAGGCGCTGTCAGGGTTCCAGTTTCTGCCGGGAGGGCGAATCCAGGCGGGTGCAGGAATACAACGTAATGTAACGCTGTTGAATTGCTTCGTTATGGGTATGATTGACGATTCCATGGAAGGCATCTTCAATGCCCTTAAGGAAAGTGCCCTGACCCTGCAGCAAGGCGGAGGAATTGGCTACGATTTCTCAAGTTTAAGACCACGTGGCACCAAAGCCAAACACACAGGTACGATTGCATCTGGTCCTGTTTCGTTCATGCATGTCTGGGATGCGATGTGCGATACACTCCTCTCAACAGGTTCGCGGCGTGGTGCGATGATGGCGACCCTAAGGTGTGACCATCCCGATATTGAGGAATTCATTGCTGTAAAACAGCAAGCTGGTGTGCTTTACCATTTCAATCTATCTGTACAGGTCACCGATGAATTCATGGCAGCTGTGCGTGATGATACAGACTGGCCGTTGGTCTTTCCTGCACAAGGCATTTCATCGCATTCCAGCACACTTTATCGGGAATGGCCCGGCTATCAGGAAAAGATACCATGCCGGATAGTAAAGCATGTGCAAGCCCGTTCCCTGTGGCAAAAGATATTGCGTGCAAGCTATGACTACGCAGAGCCTGGCGTGTTGTTCATCGATCGTATCAACGACCTGAACAATTTATGGTATCGCGAGCGCATCAGTGCAACGAATCCCTGTGGCGAAATTCCTCTGCCACCCTATGGGGCTTGCGATCTGGGTTCAATCAACCTCGTCAAGTTTGTGCGCAAGCCCTTTACCGATTCCGCATCACTGGATTTTGACGGGTTAACATCCATTGTTCGTACAGCAACCCGTATGCTTGACAACGTTATAGATGCCTCTCACTTTCCGCTAACAATTCATAAAACAATGGCCCAGGGCAGCCGACGCATCGGTCTTGGGATCACCGGACTTGCAGATACCTTTGTCATGTTAGGGATCAAGTACGGCAGCCTACAATCTCTGGAGTTGGCCACCAGGATCATGCAACAGATTTGTCATACGGCCTATCACACCTCGACCGAGCTTGCCAAAGAAAAGGGTTCCTTTCCTTTTTATGACAAGAAGAAATATCTGCAAGGCAAGTTTATCCGGGGCCTTCCTGAGGAATTCCAATCCGGGATCGCCCGTTGGGGTATACGCAACAGCCACCTGATTGCTATTGCACCTACCGGGACCATTAGCATGCTCGCGAACAATGTCTCCAGCGGACTTGAGCCCATTTTTTCAGTCCGCTATCGTAGAACAGTCTTGAATACGGAAGGTGCGGCGAGCCAGTTCGAGTTGACCAACTATGCAGTGCGAAAGTGGCGGCTGTTAACGGGCCGCAGTAGTAATGTACCGGAGGCCCTGATTTGTGCGGAAGACATTCCGCCACGTGTACATCTTGAAATGCAGGCCGCACTCCAGCCCTATGTGGACAATGCTATTTCCAAGACCATCAACATACCGGAACAGTACCCCTTCAAAGAGTTTGAACGCCTTTATGACCTGGCATACGAAATGGGGTTAAAGGGCTTTACAACATTTCGGCCCAATCCTGTACGTGGTGCAGTCCTGGAACACGCTGAAGGTGGTATGAATGCTCCACACTGTTGCACGATTGAACGGGAAGCCGATTAAGGTCAATTCCAGTTTCTTCTAATCTTAGTCAAATCTGTAATCTAAGCCCACTTAATGTATATTATTAATAAAGTAGCTTGCTGCTATTATTTTAGTTGAGACGCACGTGTATGAGGCATTACTAAATATTGATGGCTCCCAGGGTGAAGGTGGTGGTCAGATAATTCGATCCTCGCTGGCACTTTCCATGTGTCTGGGAAAACCATTTCAGATTACACATATCCGTGCAAACAGGGCGAGGCCCGGCCTACAGTCACAACATTTAACCGCTGTGACTTCAGCCAGAACCATTGTTGATGCCGATGTTGAAGGCGCCCAAATCGGTTCACAGCGACTTGTTTTTATTCCCAAACAAGTAATACCCGGTGATTACCACTTTTCTATTGGCACGGCTGGAAGCACCACTCTTGTGTTACAAACATTATTACCGGCTTTAATGATGGCAGACAAACCATCAAACCTGGTTCTGGAAGGGGGCACGCATAAT
>JAUVSB010000107.1 GCA_030597275.1 Gammaproteobacteria bacterium | reverse complement strand
TTACTGACCCATATACCTCCTCTGCTTGCTTATCGTGTCGCTTTGATCAAGGGCACAGATGTTGACAAACCTCGCAACCTGGCCAAGTCAGTAACAGTAGAGTAAACAAAAAATCCTGTTTTAGTGCTATAGTTTCCATATTGCATACATATATTGCATACATATATTGCATAGAAGGGTGGATATTGTTGCTACAGAAAATAAGAAAATTTTCGAGTACCATGCTTTTTTTGTTCACTGTAGCAATGTCTATCGCTGCCAATTCACAAAGTACTCCAGGTACAGACGACAAAAGCAACACTCTCGATTCCCTTCTTAACGAAAAGCTTGAATTCTACCGACATCTATATCCTGATATATCATTTCTGATCCTCAAGGGTGGTGATGAATTGGTCGCTGATATGATGGCCCTGGACCTGGCACTCGGGCATCAGCCTAGTAGTATGGACTATGCGCACCCACAGAAGCTGCGCGAAGACCTGATGCTTGCCTGCGCAAACCGTATCGTCTACATGTTGCAATACAAGATGCCATCGGCTTCGTTGTTCAAGGCCGATGCCCCGCTTGGCTGGCAGGAGAATCTCTGTGTTTTAACCATTAACCCCGACGAGATTGCCGCAGATTCAATCAGTGCAACCCGGAACCTTTTAGATCTTCCAGAAGATTTCATACAGAAAATCTCTGATGATTTGAGACTGCAGCCGACTGACTACCTTGAATTTGTCATTGACCATGAAGTCTATCATTGCCTTCAGTCTATGTATGTTGGCCCTCAAACAATGTCGCAAAAGGAGTTTTGGGGAGACTATGACAGCTTTCTTAATGAGCAGGGTGCAGATGCCTATGCGCTGGGGATGCATATCAATACTCGGCTCGAGGTACCGTCCTTTGCTAAAAATATTCTAAGGATTCGCGGTATGTCTCTGTATACCGCAGACCCCGATCACCTGACTTGCAAGGCCCTGCAGCAGATCTTTAAGGTCCCTGTCGAAGATATTGCCGAAATGAATGCCAAAGATATCTTCGATACGGCGCATCAAATTCAGGAACGTCTGACCATCAGTTATGATGAATACATCCAGTACCTGGCTTCCTCCATTCAGGCCATGAAGGTGCTTGGCGTGGAAGACCTTGTATCAGATGAGTTACGTAGCAGGATCAAGGGTGTTCAATCAGACCCGGCACAGGTTAAGGAGCTTGTCACCAATACCCGCCGTTACCTTTCTGAATTAAGTTGTGATGAGATCGAACGATAAACATAAGTTTTAATTAGTGGGAATCTACTGCTATTTTATGTAGATAATATACGTGGCCCGTACAAAAAAGATACTTAATGCAAAAAATAATATTAAGGCAGATCACATATCACTGAGCAGAAGACAGCTTCAGTCCAACGATACCGACAACGATTAAACCGATGAAAAAGAAGCGCGCAAGGGTCGCTGAATCACCAAAAAACATGACGCCGATGAGAAAGGTTCCAGCAGCTCCAATTCCGGTCCACACTGCATAGGCTGTACCCATCGGTATTGTACGTTGAGCGATTAGCAGCAATGCACCACTGACACCCATGCAAATAATAGCAAAGCCTAACCAGCTATAATTTGCGCCTTCTTCAGTCCATCCCAGTTTCAGGCCAACGGGCCAGCCCCATTCGAATATGCCAGCGATAATTAGATAAATCCAGGCCATGATATTTGTCCTTTTTTTGTGAGTTTATCAGCGTAGAAACCAGGAGCCGAGATTAAGGCTAATGCCCTTAAAGGTACCGTTGGAGCTAAAGCGATAGCCGAGGCCGATATTGTCAAACTCCATAAACCATATTTTTATCGGCCGGTTTCGGTAACCGTATGCAATAGCCACTTCGACCTGGTCATCCACGGCATCGATGCTACCGTCAGTAAGTCCAAATGTCAGCTCGTCACCAAGATACGAATAGGCAAGAGTCCAGTGCAGATCAACAGGTGCACCCTTTTTAGTTAGCTTGTTTAGTTTTTGCCTGTATTCAATTCCAGCCTGAATGACAGCCAGGTCTGCTGATGAGCCAACACTAGGCTTATAACCGGCGTAATCAATGCTGTTTATCAAGGCCCAGTTGCTGGTCGCCGTAGCTAAGGTGTAGCGGCTTTTTATACCGGTGTAATAGATCCATGCTGAATCACTGGAACCAAGTTTTGAGCCCCAGCCAAGGTTTGCATACGGGCGTAATTTCCATCGCTGTGTAACAGGGATATCCAGGATGACACCTGGGGTGAATACAACTGAGCCAAAGTTGTCGGGATCAATGAGTCCTGGTATGTCATCGATATTATAGAAACCTACAGACAGTGCATAATCAATTTCGTAGCCTATCTGGCGTTGTCCTGATTCGGAGAAGGCGGATTTGCGTAGTGTCTGTCGGACAGGAAGGCTTAAAGCGAATAAAGACTGGTTATCGTCTACTGTATACCAGCCAGTGCCAAATACCGATGAATAGGCCCAGTTTACCGGTTCTACATCAGCCTCTTCTGCTAATACTGCCGCGGGACATGCCGTAAAAAGTATAAGTAGTAAACGGTATGCAGTTTTGTGCAGGTACTGACTGGCTTTATTCGTACTTTTCAGGGCTGGTTTCATCTTTGAATTACGGCACAATGTTAGACAGAAAATTCTGCTAATATAGTATATTGAAATTGAGAACAACAAAATGTTATTTCCCCGTTAAGAATAATTCATTTTTTCACTAAGTATAATATTGAATGGATGTATCACACCTACTCGATGGACTGAATGAGCCGCAACGCAAGGCCGTGGCGGCGGGTGAAGGGCCTATACTTGTGCTTGCTGGCGCCGGCAGTGGGAAAACACGGGTATTAACCCATCGAGTTGCCTGGCTGGTACAGGCTTTTTCCTACTCACCTTTGTCGATACTTGCCGTTACCTTTACCAACAAAGCTGCCAGTGAAATGCGTGGTCGTATAGAACATATGCTGGGGTTTCCAGTAGGTGGTATGTGGATGGGGACATTTCACGGCTTGTCTCATCGACTCTTACGGGCGCATTGGCAGGAAGCAGGTCTTCCGCAATCCTTCCAAATCATTGACAGTGATGACCAGAAACGCGTTATCAAGCGCCTGATTGCAGCGATGGAACTGGATGATTCCTACTGGCAACCCAAGCAGGGCCAGCAATTTATAAATCATCATAAAGAGGCCGGTCGCCGTGCACGTGACGTGCATGCGGGGCATGATCCCCAGCAGCAGCAATGGACGAAGGTCTACCAGGAATATGAAGATTATTGTCAGCGTGCAGGAATTGTTGATTTTTCTGAGCTGTTATTACGCTCCTGGGAGATGATGCACAATAATGAAATTTTAAGGCAGCGTTATCGTGAGCGTTTTCGTGCGGTGCTGGTTGACGAGTTTCAGGACACCAACAGCATTCAGTATCGCTGGTTGAAGGAGTTTGTCGGGCCACAGTCACACATTATGGTGGTAGGTGATGACGACCAGTCGATATACAGCTGGCGGGGTGCCCAGGTAGAAAATATACGTAAATTTGAGAATGACTATAGTGGCACAGAAATGGTCCGCCTCGAGCAAAATTATCGTTCGACCTCGACTATTCTCAATGCAGCCAACGCGGTCATTAGTCGCAATGAAGGCCGTATGGGTAAGACGCTGTGGACCGATGGCGAAGAAGGTGAGCTGATAAGGCTTTATGCCGCTTTTAATGAAGTGGATGAAGCCCGCTTTACTGTTGACCGCATCAAAACCTGGGTAGAACAGGGTAATTTACGTGCTGAAGTGGCCATTCTTTATCGCTCAAATGCGCAAAGCCGCAGTTTTGAGGAAGCCCTGTTCAATGCAGCTGTTCCGTATCGGGTTTATGGTGGGTTACGATTCTTTGAGCGTGCTGAGATTAAGGATGCCCTCGCATATCTGCGGCTGACTTTAAACCATGATGATGACACTTCCTTTGAACGTATTGTCAATGTTCCCACCAGGGGAATCGGCAATCGAACTCTGGATATTGTCAGGCAGCATGCACGAAGTCATTCTCAGACTATGTGGCACTCAGCCAGCGATCTTATACAGGGTAGTGAGCTCACTGCGCGGGCTGCGAATGCATTGCGAAGCTTTCTGGAACTGATTGATGCGCTATCAACCCAAATGGCAGACCTTGAACTATTTGAACAGGTTGAGCAGGTACTCGGTGAGACTGGTCTGCTGGTGTTTCATGGCAACGCGAAAGGGGAAAAAGCAGAAACTCGCGTTGAAAACCTGAAGGAACTGGTGACAGCTGCACGCAATTATTACCAGGATGAGGAAGAGGAGATGGATCCGCTATCAGCTTTCCTGGCGCATGCGTCACTCGAAGCTGGCGAGGGTCAGGCTGACGCCTGGGAAGATTGTGTACAGCTGATGAGCCTGCATTCGGCAAAAGGACTGGAGTTTCCACTGGTGTTTCTCACCGGGCTGGAAGAGGGATTGTTCCCTTCACAACATGCCCTGAATGATCCTTCTCGTCTGGAAGAAGAGCGTAGGCTTTGTTATGTTGGCATGACGCGAGCCATGCAGCAGTTGTATATCAGCTATGCTGAAGTACGCAGGTTATATGGACGTGAGAATTACACGACACCATCACGCTTCCTGCAGGAAATTCCTGCCGAAACTATTGAGGAAATCAGAACACGCAATGGTGCTTATCAGACACCCTGGCAAGGGTCACAGGGGTTTGAGAATGACTCATCTGCACAGGCGGAAAATGGTTTATCATTGGGTTCACGGGTATTGCATGATAAATTCGGTGAAGGTGTCATTATGAATATTGAAGGTAAAGGCGAGCACACACGTGTGCAGGTGAATTTTGAGTCAGTCGGAATAAAATGGCTGGTTTTGTCGTTTGCAAGACTTACTGGCCTGTAAGGGGATAAATATGAAGGGTATGGA
>JAUVSB010000038.1 GCA_030597275.1 Gammaproteobacteria bacterium | reverse complement strand
TTTTGGGTGCACCTTTTTTTATTCACTTCTTTTGGTAGTGTTCTAGTTTGTTTCTATAAAAAACTGTTTTAACTTCTTTGCTAGCTCTATTTATTTGTTTAGAACTTTCCTGAACAAGTGTTGCACCACACGCTAACGCTGAAGTCCTTCCTCTACCTGGTTTCTGACCTTTTCACCAACGAGTAACTGAATCAATTGCAATGCAAAGTCCATCGCCGTGCCCGGGCCTCTGGAAGTTATTACTTTGCCATCAATAACAACGGCCTGGCCTGTATTATGCATTCCTTCCACAGCTACTTTAGACAATGAGCCAGGATAAGACGTCATTTCTTTATTATCCAGCAACCCTGCATTAGCGAGTACTTTCGGAGCTGCACAGATTGCCGCGATATATCGCCCACTGCTTGCCATCTGCTGCAGTAGCCCATGAATACGGCTATCCTCATTGAGATTATCGGCACCAGGCAGACCACCTGGCAGCACAATCATGTCATAGTCTAAATCTGCAGCACTGGTGAGATTACTATCAGGTAATATTCGCGTGCCCCGACTACCCGTAATGACTCCATCATCAAGTCCTGCGACAGTAACATCAATGTCGGCCCGTCTCAGTAAATCAATAACAGTAACCGCTTCAAGCTCCTCAAATCCTGAAGCAAGAGGAATCAGTACCTTTTTCATCATTCTATTGAATAAGTGTTATTTCATTTGTTCGACAATATAGATGCCTTTCAGAAGATTTAGCGCCTCATTCAGCTGATAATCATTTTTCAATTTTTCCTTTTCGTCAGCTTCACCTTTTTTCTTAGCACTGTCATTACTTCCCTTTTTAGCATCAGTAGCCTTTTTTCCGTTTCCATTTTCAAGATGATCACGCAAATCAGCCTCACGCAGACGCTGCACCTTGCTATCTTCTTTTTTGCTGATCTTCAGCTGCTCAACAATAATATCCGGCTCGATCCCTTCAGCCTGTATAGATCGCCCGGAAGGGGTGAAATAACGGGCAGTAGTAATCTTTAACGCTGCGCCATTGTTCATTGGCATAATGGTCTGCACTGAACCTTTACCAAAAGTCTTGGTACCCATGATAATGGCACGGTGATGATCCTGTAAGGCACCGGCAACAATTTCTGATGCAGATGCAGAACCACCATTAACCAGGACAACTATTGGCGCACCTTTCAGAAGATCATTTGGTGAGGCATTGAAAGTAAGTAATGAGTCTTTCACCCTGCCCTCGGTGTAGACAATTTTTCCTTTTTTAATAAATGCGTCTGCAACTGAGACCGAGGCGTTTAACACACCACCAGGATTGTTCCTTAGATCCAGTATCAGGCCTTTCAGCTCCCCATCATTTTCTTTCTTCAGTTCAGAGATCGCCTTACGCATGCTGGTGCCTGTGGCAGACTGAAACTGGCTGATACGTATATAACCAAAACCCGGTTCCAGCGTTTTACTTCGAACGCTCTTTATTCGAATAATGGCACGCGTAATGGTAATTTTTAATGGTCCTTCCTCACCCTCACGTACAATAGTTAGCAGAATATCTGTACCCGGTTTGCCGCGCATGATCTTGACTGCTTCATTCAGCGTCATGCCCTTAACAGGTGTATCATCAAGACGAACAATCACATCCCCGGCCATTACGCCTGCACGCTGCGCGGGAGTATCATCGATAGGTGAAATGACCTTAACGAATCCATTCTCCATCGACACTTCAATACCAAGGCCACCAAACTTTCCGTCCGTACCTATGCGCATTTCCTTGAATTCTTCTCTATTCAGGTATGATGAATGGGGATCCAGGCCAGACAGCATTCCTTTAATCGCATTTTCCAGTAAATCCTTATCATCGACTGTTTCAACATAATCTGATTTCACTTTGCCAAACACTTCGGTAAATGCTCGCAAGTCTTCCAGTGGCAAGGGGGATGCTGCCACCGCATTTTTATCGCTGCCGGCAAACACTGAGCTGTATATTGTCATGCCAACACCCAGGGCCAGCCCCAGGACAAACACTACAGCTACACGTCTTTTTTCTGTCATTCCAGTCTCCAGTAATCCTGATCGCTACACGACCTTCTCTTGATTGGTCCGTTCCCAGGCATAATAGTTCTATCCAATTTTATCATTCTGCATGATATCAATTCATCTTATAATATGTACGCATTTATCCAGAATTCAACTGTATTGCTTTAGCGTCTGGCCCAGTGCAAGGGGTTCTGAGGCCTGCCTTTATAGCGTATCTCAAAATACAGGCCGGGTTTACTGTTACCGCCACTTTTCCCCATCGTTGCTACTGTCTGCCCTGTTACTACCCAGTCACCTTCCTCAACCAGTAGGGATTCATTATGTCCATATAGGCTGAGATATGAATCGCCATGATCAATGATCAATAATAGCCCAAAACCACGCATCCAGTCAGCATAAACCACTCGTCCTGAATAAATGCTATGAATATCACTGCCCAGGTTTCCTCCCATAATGATACCTTTCCAGCGTAAATCACCAATTTTCCGCCGTGTTCCATAACGCACTCGAATTTTACTTTTCACCGGCAGCTTCAACTGTCCTCTGAAATCTCGGAAACTCGTATCAATACGCTCCTCATCCAGCAGCTCATCAAGCAACTCACCCAGCTTTTCTATCAATCCCAATAATTCCTGTTCATCCTGGAACATTCGTTGAATCTGCTGTTCATCGCTTGCAAGTTCGCCATGTAAAAAAACAACTGCTTTTTCCTGCTCCGTATAAGCTATTTTCAGGCTTTGCCAGCGTGCACGCTGCTGATTGATTAGTATTTTCAGCTCTGCTGAGCGCTTTTGAATGGAGGATTCAAGGGAATCCAGTTGATCAAGATGCTGATTGATTTTATTGATAGTTCGAACACGGCTCTCAGTCAGATAGCGATAATAGACCAGCATGCGCGAAACTGCTGCAGGGTCCTGTTGATTCATAATCAGCTTGATATATTCTTCGTGACCTGAGATATAAGCTGATCTCAGCTGCTGAGCGAGAATCATTTGCTCTCCTTCCAGACTGGTCACTGTTTCTGTCTTTTTTAGCTGTAAAACTGACAACTCATCATGAACACCCTGCTTTTGACTCTCCAACTCACGTAATTTACTGTTGATTTCGTCAATCCGCAGATCGACCTCTTTCAGGACAGCATCCTCTTTATCAAGCTTCGACTGCCTTTCCTTCATCGTTTCTTGCAAATCAGAAATTTTCTTTTTTAAATCTGCAAGCTCGGCTTTTTTCTTAGTGACTTCGGGTTCCACAGCTGACGAAAACTCAGGGATGAGTATCAAACTGGCAGAAAAAAGGAGAAAAATAAGGCCAGATATCGATATTGGGGCCAAAAGAGTTCGCATCAGATTAAAATTGATTTATAATTATCTATTAATATTGTAATGTTTCACGGATGTCACGTCACAATCTCAGATTTATATTAAAACAACGAGAAAGTAATTTATGAATGATAAAGTTATAAACGATGACATGATAATTCAGAACGATGATGATATTGATATTGCATCACGTGCATTAAAGGCAATGGCTCACCCACTGCGCCTCAAGATTCTCTGCATTCTTGGGACTGCTTCAGGAAAAACCCATGAAATAAGCGTTCAAGATTTGGTGGAAAGAGTCGGAACATCACAAAGCAATATTTCTCAGCATCTTTCAATTCTACGCGACAAACACATCCTGGTCTCGCGTAAAGATGCAAATAAAGTGTATTACCGAATTGGTGATGAAAGCATTCTTCATCTTATCGAGGCTATGCAAGAGGCTTTCTGCACCAATCCGATGCGCTAGTTTTCCAGGATTGTATTATCTCCACACCTAAATTGATTAGTTTTAAACACTGATTCTGGTATTCATATGGAATTTATCGCACTAAACTGGGTTCTTATAGCAGGAATCTTTTTCGTCATATTCATGCTGTTATTTGAACCGCTACGTATGCGCATGAGCGGCATAGAAACAGCAACTGTTTTTGATGCCGTCTCTCTATCCAATCACAAAGATGCAATTTTTGTCGATGTACGCGAGAGCAAGGAAATGGCTACGGGTGTGATCAACGGCGCCTATCGCGTGCCACTTTCAAGCTTTGAAAAGAACAGTACTCAACTGGATAAGTTTAAGGATAAACCTGTCATCGTCTACTGCCGATCAGGGAACCGCTCGATCAGCGCCGGCAGCAAGCTCAGAAAGAAGGGCTTCAACCAGGTCTACAATCTGACCGGCGGCATTCTCGCCTGGCAGAAAGAAAAACTCCCGCTGGAAAGTTAAATGCCCAAGGTACGCATGTACTGCACTCGATTCTGTCCGTATTGCATCATGGCCACACGCCTGCTGACAAAAAAAGGGCAGGAAATCGAAAAAATATTTGTTGATGATGACCCATCCCTTCGCCAGCAAATGATTCAGGAAAGCAGTGGCAGAACCAGCGTGCCGCAGATCTTCATCAATGAAACTCATATTGGCGGTTACTCAGATATGGCGTTACTTGATCACAATGAAACTCTCGATACCCTTCTTGAACGCTAAAACTGACACATCCCGAACCTTATATAGCCGACAAACAAGATTCACACGAGTAAGCACCTCATATTTTTCTGTCATTTGGACTTTCTGCACCAAATAACAGAGAATACTCGACTGAAATTCGACCTTACATAGTAGGAAAACAATGAGCGAGCAAAAAGAAATTAGTTTCAATCTGAAAAAAGTATACATCAAGGATATCTCTTTTGAATCCCCTCAGAGCCCGCAAATTTTTCTCAACGAGCAGGCCCCTGAAGTTGATGTACAGATGAATATCACTCACAGCAAGCTCGATGATAGTGATTTATATGAGGTTGTACTGACAATAACCGTTACAGCAAAAGGCACCGATACTAATTTCTTTCTTTGCGAGGTACAGCAGGGTGGGCTATTTGAAGTGACCGGTGCCTATGATGAACTAGCCATGGTACTGGAAATCGCCTGCCCGAATATCCTCTTACCATTTGTCAGGGAAGCTATTTCTGACCTGGTAGGTAAAGGAGGGTTCCCGCAATTACTGATAAACCCAATCAATTTCGAAGGGCTTTACCACCAGAAAATGATGGCTCAGCAATCAGAACAAAAAACCAACTAGCTTAAGGGAAGGGTATCTCGAACAACACAATGACTGCTGCCGCTGCCAAATCACCCGTAGCAATTATCGGTGCTGGATCCTGGGGAACCGCACTGGCCATGCACATTGCAAAGGGCGGACGCAAAGTCTACCTCTGGGGGCATGATCCTGAACAGATGAAAACCCTTGCTGCCGATCGCAGCAATGAGCATTTTTTGCCAGGATTGGCCTTCCCTGAATCGCTAGAAGTACTGGTAGACATTTCTGAGCTGCCATCAACATGCAATCACTTTCTTGTCGTTGTACCCAGTCATGCCTTTCGACAGGTTTTACGGACATTACTGCAACTGCCATCCTCTCCAAAACTTTTAGCATGGGGGACCAAGGGGATGGAGAAGGATACCAGCCTGCTAATGAGTGACATCGCCAATGAGGAACTGCCGGCAGAGATCACAACGGCTGTTATTTCTGGGCCCTCTTTTGCTGGTGAAGTAGCACGCGGTATGCCTACGGCGGTTACCGTCGCCTCCAGTAATAATGAAACTGCTGCCGAAGTCACCGCATGGCTGCATCATCACCAGTTCCGTGCCTACACACAAGAAGATTTAATTGGCGTCCAGATTGGTGGTGCATTGAAGAATATCATGGCCATCGCTGCAGGGATAAGTGATGGGCTGGGTTTTGGAGCCAATGCCCGTGCCGCCCTGATTACCAGGGGTCTTGCAGAAATCACACGTCTGGGTGTCAAATCAGGAGCTCAAGTAGAGACTTTCATGGGGCTGGCAGGACTGGGTGACCTGGTGTTGACCTGTACGGATGATCAATCCCGCAACCGACGCGTCGGTCTCGGCCTGGGCAAGGGCGGTACGCTGCAGGAGATCATTGATGAGATCGGGCAGGAAGTTGAAGGGGTTCAGACGGCGGCAGCAACATGGGAATTATCACGCAAACTCGGAGTTGCCATGCCAATCACTGAACAGGTATATAATGTTCTATACAGAGGTCTGCCGGCCTTAAAGGCAGTTCAGAACTTGCTGCATCGTGATCCCAAACATGAATAAGATCAACCCGGCATTCTATTTCTTCCGTAATACATAAAACGTAACACTTCTTCTTTCGACATGTTCCATATCGCGCTCTACGAACCACGCATCGCACCCAACACTGGTAACATCATCCGCCTAAGCGCAAACAACGGCTGTAAACTGCATCTTATAGAACCACTGGGGTTTGAACTTGAAGATAAGCAGCTACGGCGTGCAGGCCTGGATTATCACGACCTGACTAATGTTAGCCTGCACGCTAATTACGAAGAATTTCTTCATGCAGTCGACGGACAGAGAATCCTCGCCTGTACCACCAGAGGTGGTCACCGCTACGATAAAATCGATTTTAAAAGAGACGACGTACTACTTTTTGGTTCAGAAACCTCTGGCTTGCCCGAGGAAATACACCAGGGCCTGGATCCTGCACATCGAATAAGAATACCGATGTATGCGGAAAGTCGAAGCCTGAATCTCTCTAATGCTGCCGCCATCATTAGCTACGAGGCCTGGAGGCAACTTGGTTTTGAGGGTGGGATATAAACCAGGGACCAGGGAAATACCACTTGCTCACTGCAGCTAGCACAAACAAGTATGCATTCATCTGAACTTCCATTTGATTCAGGAGGAACTTCATATACAGCCAGTCCTTCTGCAGCACCGCAGAGTTCACACTTAGAGTCACTGCGTATTAATAACTCTTGCTCTATTTTCATTTTTAGTAAGCTCTGCTCAGACAGGTTGCTTGAGCACCGCCAGAAAGACAATCCCAATCAACAGAAATACGGGTAGTTCATTAAACCAGCGGTAGAAGACATCACTGCGTGTATTTTTATCATCACGAAAATCGATCATAAAAACTCCACAGATTATATGGTAGATAACAAGCAAGCAAACCAGTGCAATTTTTATCGACAGCCATGTTCCGCTGAAGCCATAACCCAGCCACAGCCATAAACCAAAAACAATAGTTAGAATGGCCCAGGGAGTGACGAAGAAAAAAAGCTTTCGCTCCATTATTTTCAGGCGCTTACTGGTCGCCTCATCTTCAGTCATTGCATGGTGCACAAACAGCCTCGGGAGATAAAATAAACCGGCAAACCAGCTCACCATGAAAAATATATGGAACGCCTTGATCCACAACACAATTTAATTCCTCTCATCTGGCAGCATTGCTGCAATTCTTTTTCGCATATCATTAATATCAATAACACCACTATGCCGATATTCTATCTGTCCTCGCGGTGATATAAGCAACGTAACTGGAATTGCCTCAACGTTAAATGCCTTTGCAATGCCTGAGTCAATATCCATCGCGAGCGTGTAGGGTATTTTATAATGCTGTTTAAATGCAATCACCTGATCAGGCCGATCATGAGCCATTGCAACCCCAATTATCTGCACCTCTTTAACTGAAAATTCCTGATAAAGATCTGCCAGGTCAGGTATTTCTTTTCTGCAAGGCGCACAGCTTGTTGCCCAGAAATTTAATAGTATGGTTTTACCTTTCAGCGCATCTAATTTAAGTTTTTTTCCATCAAGTAAAGTGAATTCTATTTCAGGTAGTTGTTTTGCTTTTTCGGTAAAATAGAAATAGGCATTTCCTGCGATGAGTATAGGAAAGCCAACAAAAAGAAGAAGCATTTTAGCGGTTTTATTCATTTCTTAATGACTTCCCTGGCTATTTTTATCTTTTATTGTGGCTTCTGCTGCCTGCCTCAGTTTCGATGTTGACACAGCTCCCGTTAATCGTTGCTGGCCGATAAAAAATGTGGGGGTCCCCGTCACCCCGGCTTTTACCGCCATGCTCATATTCATCTGTAAGGTTTTTTCATATTCAGGATTGCTCCAGGCCGTATCAATCACTTCATCACTGACACCGCTAACTTGAGCAATATTTCTCAGCACCTCGTCATCACCTATATTTTTTCCTTCCAGGAAGTATTGCTCATACAGGGTCTGGTTGAATTTGTAGAAAATTTCACGCCCTTCTTTTTTTACTGCCTCGGCCAGCAATAAAGCTCGGTGAGAATTCGCAAGCAAGTTTACAGGAGCAAGGGTGATTCCTTCATCCTGTGCCATTTCCACTAATCCATCCATCATGCCCTGCCACTGCTCATGTGAATAATCCAGAGAATCTACCGTTGTACCCTGTTGCGGTGTATCAGGATGAATTTCGATAAAGCGGAAATTAATCAGCACATCAAAATCTTTTTGCAGACGCTGTAATCTTAGATCACCGATATAACAGAAAGGGCAAATGTAATCGGTAAAGAGCGTCAGCCTTAGTTGTGGTTTTTCTAACATCTTATTTACAATTCAATATTTATACAGGGGCTTATGCAAGACATAAAATAACAATTTACATTTTTCCTTATGTAAATAACAGCTGGACCTCGGAAAGAAAAGCAAAACCTCTGTCAGTTGTTTTTACCCTGTCATTATTTTTTACCATTAATCCTTTTCTTATCGCCTGGTTAATGCCATCAGAAATCACATCACTAGCTAGCCCGGTTGTTAACGAGAACTGTTGTAGCGTGAAACCCTGCTGCAGGCGCAGGGCATTAATCATAAACTCAAGCAGCAGATCTTTCTGATCGAGTTTTCGTTCATTGACAAAGGCTTCATTTGACCCTGCTGTAGCGATGTATTTTTTTGGCAACCTTGGCCGGGAAAATCGAGACACTCCTGTTTGATCAGTAATCTTTGAATGTGCGCCCGCCCCTATACCTAGATAATCACCAAACTCCCAATAGTTCACATTATGACGGCATTGCATGCTGCTTGTGGCATAGGCTGAAACCTCGTAGCGTTCCAGACCAGCAGCCGCTGCCTCTGTTACCAGTACATCCTGCATATCTGCCAGCATATCATCATCGGGCAGATTTTCCGGTGGGCTAATTTTAAAAGCTGTGTTGGCCTCTATTGTTAGTTGATACAAGGATAGATGGGGCGGCTGGTAAGCAAGAGCTGCCTTAAGATCTAATTGGGCTGCTGAGATATCCTGAGCAGGCAAACCAAACATCAGGTCTATGTTATAACTATCGAACTGACAGGCGATCACCGATTGAATGGCCCTGTGTGCCTGCTCAGAATCATGTATTCTGCCTAGCACCTGCAGGTTCTGGTCTGAGAAACTTTGTACGCCGACTGATAACCGAGTAATTCCTGCATCACGAAACTGCTGGAACTTTTCAACTTCCAAACTGCCCGGGTTCGCTTCCATCGTAATCTCAAGTACCGGGATACACGGAATCCTGGCTCGAATGCCTGATAATAAGTTCGACACTGTATCTGCTGAAAGCAGGCTGGGTGTACCGCCACCAAAAAAGATCGTCGATATTCTTCTCCCCCATACGCGGGGCAGTAGCTGTTCAAGGTCTTTAAACAGTGCTGCTAAATATTCCTGTTCCGGTATTCCAGAACGGTCTGCCTGATGGGAATTGAAATCACAGTATGGACATTTACGCACACACCATGGAATATGAATATAGAGAGAGAGTGGAATCGCTGCCTTTGCGATCATTGCTATCTATCGCGGTGTTGTCAACTGCTATAGATAGCCGCGAGATGATCAAGCATCTGGCGTAATGCCTTGCCACGGTGGCTCAGACTATTCTTGTCTTCTGCACTCAGCTCTGCTGCACTACAACCTCGTTCAGGGACATAAAAAACCGGATCATAACCAAAACCGCCTTCACCTTGTACGGCTGGCAATATTTTTCCCTCCCAAACACCCTGAGTAATAACAGGTACAGGATCATTAGCATGCCTGATAAAGACCATTACGCATTG
>JAUVSB010000135.1 GCA_030597275.1 Gammaproteobacteria bacterium | reverse complement strand
TGCTCGCCGGCAGTGGACTCAATAATGCCTATACCCCATCGCTCAGACTGCTCGAACAGGAAGCACTGATTCTTGAAGCCAGTGCACTGGGCAAGCTAAATAATGAGGTTAAAGACTGCCTCCGTTGCGGTAAATGTAAACCGGTATGTACCACGCATATCCCTGCGGCTAATTTACTCTACTCACCACGCAACAAGATTCTCGCTTCAGGTCTGCTGGTCGAGGCCTTTCTTTATGAGGAGCAGACCCGCCGTGGCATCTCGACGCGTCACTTTGATGAACTCAATGATATCGCTGACCATTGTACCATTTGCCACCGTTGCCTGGCCCCCTGCCCGGTAGACATTGATTTTGGAGAGGTCTCATCACTGATCAAAAACATCCTCAAAGAAAAAGGTAAAAAACGTTTCAATGCCGGCAACTGGCTGGCCATGTCATTCCTTAATGTCACCAGCCCACGCGCTATAAGATGGCTAAGACTGGGCATGATCAAGGCAGGTTATGGTGGGCAGCGATGGGTAAATCGACTGGCCCGTCACTTCCGGCTACTGCCTGAAAACAAGCGCCCTACACTTTCTCTGGGACAACCCGAGATACGCAGTCAGATAGTCAATTTCGTTAAAAAACCCTTGCCCTCAGATACACCGGGTCCGACACTGCGCGCCTTACTGGATATAGAGCAGTCCAATAGCATCCCGATCATACAGGATGTTGAGAAAGTCACCGATGACAGTGAAACCGTGTTCTATTTTCCGGGCTGCGGCTCCGAACGCCTGTTCAGTCAGATCGGCATGGCAACACTCGCTATGTTATTTGAACAGGGCGTACGAACGGTATTACCGCCGGGATACCTGTGCTGCGGTTATCCTCAAACCGCCGGGGGTGATAACAAACTCGGCACCCAGATGTCGACTGACAACCAGGTACTGATGCACAGGATAGCCAATACCCTTAGCTATCTGGATATCCGCACTATCATCGTTTCCTGCGGAACCTGCCTGGATCAGTTATTGAAATATCAGTTACAACAGATCTTCCCGGGTTGCAGAACCATGGATATTCATGAATTCCTGATGGAAAAGGGAGTTTCACTTGAATCCAGCGGTAAAAAATACCTTTACCACGAACCCTGCCACAGCCCGATGAAACACCACGATCCTATTGATGTAGCCAGCAAATTACTGGGAGCCGAGGTTTTGTTATCGGACCGATGCTGTGGTGAATCCGGCACCTTCGCAATTAGCAGGCCAGATATCGCCACCCAGGTCAGGTATCGCAAGCAGGAAGAACTATTCAAAAACATCGAAACCCTGACCGGTGAAACCGGTAAAGCCAAAGACCTGAAAATACTCACTTCCTGTCCCTCCTGCCAGCAGGGGATGGCGCGCTACGAAAAAAGCACGGGATTAGGCACGGATTACATCGTCGTCGAGCTGGCTGCCAGCCTGTTGGGTGAGAACTGGATGATGGAATCGGCAGAAAAAATACGGAATGAGGGGATAGAACGGGTCTTATTATAGTTTTACGTGTTACGTATTACGATTTACCTAAAACCTAAAACATAATACGTAACACTTTTCCTCAATGACAGGCACTGCTTCAATCTGTAGAATAAACACCCCATACACAACGAGACATCATTTCCTTGAGTGAAATTCCTGTCTGGGCATTGTTTGTTATCCTTGCCCTGCTCATCGCCTGTTCTGCCTTTTTCTCATCATCTGAAACCGCAATGATGGCGCTTAACCGCTATCGTCTGAAGAATCTTGCTGACAAAGGACATCGCAGCGCAAAGCTGGCAAGCCGGCTGCTTGAACAACCGGACCGCTTGCTCGGCGTTATCCTGCTAGGCAATAACCTGGTTAATCTTTCCGCCGCATCGATAAGTACTATTGCTGCCCTGCGTCTCTATGGTGAACCTGCTATTGCTCTCTTCACCTTCATTCTTACCCTGGTAGTATTAATATTCGCTGAGGTAGCACCAAAGACCCTGGCTATGCGACATCCAGAAGGAATAGCCTTCCCTGCGTCCTATGTGCTGGTGGTACTCTTATGGCTGCTCTATCCTGTTGTCTGGATAATAAACCTGATGGCCAACCAATATCTGCGTCTATTTAATATCAAGCCGCAGCATAACAGGGATGCGTTAAACAAGGACGAACTACGCACCGTGGTAAGCGAAGCAGAAAGCCTGATACCAAAGAGCCATCATGACATGCTGATGGGTATTCTGGACCTGGAACGCATCACAGTGGAAGACATCATGGTGCCCCGCAATGCCATTGAAGGTATTGACCTTGAAGATGAATGGGATGAAATTCTTGAGCAACTTGCCACCAGTCATCATACCCGCCTACCTGTATTCAAGGGCAGTCTGGATAATGTTGTCGGTGTACTGCATTTACGGCGGGCTATACATGCCGTGCAGACTGAAAATCTAAATCGGGAAAAACTGATAAAACTTCTCCGACCTGCCTACTTTGTGCCGGAGGACACCCCGGTAATGCAACAACTGCTGATCATGCAAAAAGAAAGGCGCCGCCTTGGCCTGGCTGTTGATGAATACGGTGACCTGCAGGGTATGATCACCATGGATGAAATTCTTGAAGAGATTATTGGTGAGTTTAATGCCCAGACTCCTGGAGACCTGCAGGATGTGCATAAGCAAAGTGATGATTCCTACATGGTCAATGGCATGGCTTCTATACGTGACCTGAACAGGAACATGGGCTGGCATCTACCGGTTGATGGCCCTAAAACGCTAAACGGCCTGATACTTGAACAGCTGGAAGACATTCCCCAGACAGGAACGACACTGCTAATTGAAAACTATCCTGTTGAAGTTGTGCAAACCAAGGGTGCGGCTGTACGAATGGTACGTATTTATCCGCGTGTAGAATCTGTGAGCAATGAGAGTAAGCAGAAAATATAGTTTAGCTTTATTTTTCTAATGGCTCAGGTCGTGAGAAAATGAACCCCTGAACATAATCAACGCCAATCTCTTTAAGCAGATCAACGGTCTGTTGGTCTTCGACGTATTCGGCGATAGTTTTCTTACCCATTACATGGCCAATCTCATTAATAGACTTCACCATGGCCAGGTTGATCGGGTTAGTCACGATATCTCTAACGAACTCACCGTCTATCTTGAGGAAGTCGACCGGCAGATTTTTCAGATAACTGAATGATGACACGCCACTGCCGAAGTCATCCAGCGCAAACAGACAACCCAGCTTGTGCAATTCATCGAGAAACCGGGTGGCTTTGACAAGGTTGCTTATAGCAACAGTTTCTGTGATTTCAAAGCAGATTATCTCTGCCGGCAGGTCATAGTCATTCAGCTTGTCATTGATATAGGAAGCAAAAGTACTATCGGTAATGGAGAAGCCTGATAAGTTGATGCTACAAAAATTTATCTGATCAAGTATGTCACGCTGCCTGGATAACCATAAGAATGTCCTGTCGACTACCCATTTATCCACTGACAACATCAGGTTGTAACGCTCTGCAGCCGGTATAAACTGGCCAGGTTCAATAATATTGCCATCCGGATCTTTCATTCGTAGCAGGATTTCGCAGTG
>JAUVSB010000007.1 GCA_030597275.1 Gammaproteobacteria bacterium | reverse complement strand
TTACTGTAGCGCCCACCGGAACGGTGATACTGCCGACATCCACCGATTCGATAAAGCCGCTGCCATCCTGTTCGATATTGGTATAGTCAAGCTCGATTCTCCAACGATTACCCAATCGCAATAGCCCGTAGGCCATTGGAGCAGCTGTTGATTCATCCAGCCCCAGGTCATCAAAATCGATTTCTGCTTTTAGTGGACTATTCAGATCCTCCGCCCCGATAACAGCATCAGTATTTGCATAAAATCCACCCAAACCTAATACCACCCGGTTGGTAAATATCGGATTGGCATCCGCATCTATTGCGTAGGCAAACTGACTTCCTGCGAGTATGGATACCCCTAATAACAACGTTGTAATCTTTTTCATATTATCTCCGCTTTGTTTGTTCAGAATAAAAACTGTAGGGGAGATTATCATTACTGTGACACCCACGCATTTATAAAAATCGATAAACAGACAAAGAGACTTGAATGAGCGACAATCGTTTTCTTTTTGCCTTAGCTGTGCAGGAAATACGCATTAAAAATGCCCCATACTGGGACCTTTTTATCTGTTTCGACGTCCTGATGATTCGAGAAGATATTTATGTTTTTATTACGAATAACCATAATCACATTAACCTGCCTGCTGTCAGCTTGCACGACTGCTATGATCGACTCCTTCGGTTATGGTCGCATATCACAGCAAGGCAGTGATCCGCATGATCAGGGTTTTATCGTCATCATGCCAGCAAACGCACCATCCATCAGCCAGCGATACAAACCAGAAGAATCTGACCAGATGATACACCATGGTATTGATATTATTGGTCTACCGAGTACCTCGATTATTTCTGCAGCAGACGGTGTAGTCATGCTTTCGCGCAATTCAATATGGGGGAATCTTATTGTTGTCGATCACGGCTTGAACGAAAATGACATGATAATCAGAACGGAATATGCACATCTAAGCAGGCGACTGGTTGAAGCAGGTGAAAGAGTTAAACGTGGACAAGCAATCGGGAAAATGGGAAGGACAGGTCTCTTGTCTGGTGGATTTGTACATCTTCACTTTAGTGTCACTAAGCACAAGATGGGCAGCACTCCGGGACCGGACAGTGACATCAACCCGCATCTACTTTGGCCAGGTGGTCCCGGACGTGTAGGCTGTTATCAGAAATCTCAGCACATCCCAGAGAACCCAGTCAGGTTAACCTATCCAGTAACATGTGGCATTCAATAAGCAGGGGCCTTTTTTATTATATGGCTGGGGGACAAGGATTATTCGGCCCTTCCATGGGCCTCACCCCTACGGGGCCGGTGTCGCGCTAACGCTCCCCCGTTCCGCATCGTTCCAGACGATGCGGTCGAACCTGGGCTCGGTTCTCATCCTTGAGCTCCATATATATGCTATTTGACAAAAAATATCATATGGATAGAGACGATAACATGAAATATTTTAATGATTTTACACTATGAAGCACTCAAGCTTTACAAATATCAGCTTATCGAAGCTAGCGCCAGCAGAGACGCGGTATGAGGTAAGCGACCCGAAGACACCCGGCCTACACCTGATCGTAAACCCTACCGGGACGAAGACATTTATTTTGCGTTATCAATTTGGGCGAACCCGTCGTAGATACAAGATTAGGTAGGCTGGAGCGTTGGACTGTGCCAGATGCTCGCAAACAGGCTCAAGAGCTATTGCATCGGATAGACACTGGTAATTGACCCACAGACAGCCAAGGAGGAACGTAGGACGATGCCTACGTTTAAGGTATTGGCTGAAGAATATTTGGCTGCATCAAACAAGCGCTCCTTAAAAGATGACAGAAGTAAGCTAGCTAACATTCTTATTCCCGTCTGGAAGACACGCAAAATAGACTCATTTCAGAAGAAAGACATTACCAGCCTTCTAAAATCACGGACATCAGCGGGTAATGCACCATCGACTGTAAACAGATTGGTCCTGCCCCAAATTAACAGTCTGCGTGCATATTTTTTATGCTTTTGATCGTCATTGACCTGACTATTGCCATCTATTTTATACAATAGCTTGATTTATATATTTTCATCTAAGAGATTGCTCTCTAACAACTTGTTTTATTTTAGTGGATGAAGTTCGTGGATGATATTTAATTTGAACTACCTTTTTTCCCTGTGAATGGAAATAATTTTCCACATCTTCATTATGAGGCTTTCTACCCCAGTCTTCTCCAATAACAAAAATATCTGCCTTAACTTCCTTGCAAATAGAGAGGTAATCCAGCTCATGGTATGGAAGTACAATATTCACACAGCGAAGTGCTTGAAGCATTTCAATACGTTGTTCAAGTGGAATAATAGGAATATTAGGTTTGTATAATTTGACAACTTCATCAGAAGCAACGCCAACAGCAACCGTATCACCCAATGTGGCACAATATTCCAACAATGCAAGATGACCAACATGCAATAAATCAAAGGTACCTACCGTATACACTACCATTGCTCTACTTAACTCCTAAATTAAAGTGTTTTTCATTCTAATGTTTTACTAATATCATTACTTTCTATATAAGCTTCCAACCATATATCCCAGTTATTCCAAGAGTATAAACAGCAAGAATATAAACATTAACTGGGTTGCCAGAAAGTTTTGGTGTTTTGATTTGCGATACATTCAAGGCCGCAAGGCTGAGACCACTGACGTACAGAATAACAGAAAAAATTCCCTCGCTAAATATCCCTTCAAATAAGAAAATAAAAACCAGTATTATATTATTATTATCAAGAGCTAGCCCAGTGTACTTTGTCCCACCAGCAAGACCAAAGGTACTAAAATAACTCAACCGTATTGCACTAGCAACGAGCATTAAAAAAGCACCCACTAAAAATATAGGTGCAAATTTTCCATAACTCAGCAAAAGAATGGACGGTGCAACACCATAACTAACGATATCTATTAAAACATCAAGTTGCCCACCAAAAGCTCGGTCGTTACCTGTCCTACCTTTCATTCTTCGTGCGATGAGACCATCCGCCCAGTCAAATGCAACAGACCAGATCATACCAATCATTGCTGCGTAATAAACACCCAAAATACTAAAGTAAATAGCCAAAACTGTGCACGCCAATCCTGCTAATGAACAGATGTTTGGAAGGTCTTTTACATAAGAAATAATGGTAGGCTGTAACGCAGTAGATTCTACGTTGTTTGTATTCATAGTAATCCTGGATAATAGAAGTTTTAATTATATGTACTATTGTGCATCTTATATACGCAATAAAATATCATCTAAACTATGTCGTGACTTATGAAGTTTTGCGTTGTAATCATCTTGCGGATGGTGATAGCCAATAGCCAAAGCCACATCGCACTGATAACCATCTAGCTCTTTTTTAAACTCTTCGTTTACTAAATCAGTATCAATGCCTTCCATGGGCGTGGAATCTATTTTGAGACGTGCTAATGTGTGAAGCGTATTTCCAAGTGCAATATAGGTTTGTGCTTTTGTCCAACAACTTGTATTTCCAGTTTCATCGGTATTAAGTTCAGCAAACATGAAGACACCAAAGGCACTATCTCGATCTTCTAGCTTGATTCGTTTATCCTCAATGCTTTTATCCACCACTTTTGCATAATCATTACGAGTGTAGCGTGGGTTGTAAGCAAAGAGAATAATTTGTGAGCTATCAAAAACATGAGGCAGGTTATATTGATGTTTCTGAGCAAAGGTTTTACTCATGCGCTCTTTTGCTTCGTTGCTCTCAATAACGACAAACTTCCATGGTTGTGAATTAATAGATGATGCAGAGAGGCGCATTGCTTCAAAAAGCACATCAAGATCCTCTTGAGGAATCTTTTTACTAGCATCATATTTTTTGGTCGCATGTCGCCAAAGAAGATCTTCAATAATTGGATGAGCCATAAGTATTCAGATACTCCTAAAATTTGATTTATTCGGTTTTCTCGCATAACAGTGAAAACGGCCTTATTCAATGTTTACTCTGAATATTGAAATCGTGAAATGCGGAAATTATTTTTATTATACAGGGACAGTTAAAGACAGAGACCAGAAAAAACCCTGAATGACCATTTTGGGTTGCAAGCAGACTTTTACATTTAGTACTGTTAAGTCAAATCTGAACCAGATTTAGATTATGTCGGCCCAAGTCTGGATTTATACAGATTCCTAAAGCCTAAACTAAACGTACATATTCAAGAAGGATTGTTTTAGTGGTTCTGGAATAACCCTAGTTCACATAATTCATGCAAGATGACCCCATAGCGGCCCCAAAAACAAAGGGCTACAGTCATTCAACTGTAACCCTTTGTTTAATATGGCTGGGGGACAAGGATTCGAACCTTGGTTGGCGGAGTCAGAGTCCGCAGTCCTGCCGCTAGACGATCCCCCAAATATGGAAAATGTCGGCAGACAAGCCCTGCCTGACAAAAATCTTAACGCTTAGAGAATTGTGGAGCCTTGCGAGCCGTGTGCAGACCAAACTTCTTACGTTCAACCTTACGGGCATCGCGGGTCACAAAACCAGCTTTGCGTAGTGATGGACGCAGCTCTTCGTCATACTGCATCAATGCACGAGTAATGCCATGGCGAATTGCACCGGCCTGGCCGCTTATTCCACCGCCGCTAACAGTCACGTTTATATCGAACTTACCATCCATTTCTGACAGCACCAGTGGCTGACGAACGATCATTCTTGCGGTTTCTCTACCGAAGAACACATCGAGTGGACGCTTGTTGACTGAGATTTCACCTTTACCGCTGGTGATGTATACACGTGCCGTAGAACTTTTGCGGCGGCCTGTGCCGTAATAGGTTTCTGCCGTTGCCATGGTTTAAATCTCCAGTGTCTTCGGCTGCTGAGCCTGATGGTTATGTTCTGCACCGGTGTAGATGCGTAATTTTGACAGCATCGCACGACCAAGCGGGCCTTTCGGCATCATGCCTCGTACTGCTGACATTATAATTCTATCCGGGTATTTCTCACGCATGGTCTTCAGATTGACTGACTTTATTCCACCAGGAAAACCCGTATGGTGATGATACATCTTGTCATCTTCCTTGTTACCGGTTACACGAATTTTTTCCGCGTTGATGATAACAATATAATCACCCGTATCTACGTGTGGTGTGTAGATAGGTTTGTGCTTGCCACGCAGATGGCGAGCCACCTCTGTTGCCAGGCGTCCAAGAACTTTGTCAGTTGCATCAACAACATACCAGTCGTGCTGCACGGTTTCGGGCTTTGCCGAGATCGTTTTCATTAGGTTTTCCTACAATTAACTCAAACAAGAAAGGGCGCGCATATTACTAAAAAGACAGGCATGTCACAAGTATTTACGTGTATTTGTTGTAAATATTTAGGCAAAAAAAAAGGCATGACAATGGAAGTAGTCATGCCCAAACCACCAAAGGAGGATGGAGGAGCCTTTCAATGCCTGATTTCTCAGACCAGCTTTCGAACACACAATCATCGAAAACCTTTCAATCGTTCATGTCGTCCCTGACCTTGATAAGTATATTAGAGAATTCTTATTTTCATGTCAAGAGTTTTTTAATTTATTTACTCCTTGAGCAGTAGTCTTTCCACCGGCACATCTTCATTTATCAAGCTATTGATAATCTCATCAATATCCTCTTCATCCAGATAGGTGTACCAGATGTTTTGTGGATAAATCACCATCACAGGTCCCAAATCACAACGATCCAGGCAACCTGCAGTGTTGACTCTAATCTCACCTTTTCCTGAATGACCCGCCTCTTTAATTTTTTGCTTCATATAACTGCGCATTTCAGCTGCACGATTATCCTGACAGCAAGGCCGGCCATCCTGCCGCTGATTGGTACAGAAAAACACATGGTATTTGTAGTAAGGGGTATCCATTTTCTTCCTTATTCTGATATTAATACATGATAAAAGGTACTAGAGGCGCCCAAATGTTCGTATGGGAAAAAACCAGCTGTTAACCTACAATCCAATATCCCCTATTCTGACACTTTTTTTATTATACCGGCTTTCAGGTTTATGACTGGCAATTCCATGAAGTACGCAGATAGTATACAAACAGACAAAGACCTCATCCTGGCTGAAGCAGGACGCTGCGTAGCCTGCGGCCTTTGCCTGCCACATTGCCCCACCTACCAGTTGACCCAGGTAGAAGCTGAATCACCGCGAGGACGGATCTCCTTAATTTCTGCATTGGCCAGTGGTGAGCTGGAAGCTTCAGACACACTTGAAAGATTACTGCATGATTGTCTGTTATGCCGGGCATGCGAAAACATGTGCCCATCATCGGTTTCTTTTTCAATGCTTATGGATAAAGGCCGCTACCTGCATAAGTGTTTGCAAAAGAAGCGCTCTTTTAAAGAAATTACAGCGAATAAATTGATCGATTTTTTGTTTCGTCACCCGGAGTGGTTAAGAATTGCAGCACAGATCACATCGCCAATAAACACCCTTTACAGAAATAAAACCGTAAAAACCTATGAAAGCCGGCAGACTGAAAGGACAGCTTTAGATTACCTGCCATCAATCAAACCACATAGGCGGTGGAAAGATGAGTATCTGGTAGAAAATTCCAGGAAACAGGTCAGCCTTTTTCTTGGATGCGTTTCCCGTGGCATGGATGGCGACACACTGGATGATGTTATCTATGTCCTGAACACGATTGGTTACTCGGTCACCATTCCTGCTGGACAGGCATGTTGTGGAGCCTTGAGCTTACATGCAGGACGTGAGAAAGAATCATTAAAAATGATGCAAAAGAATATCCTGGCTTTTGAAACTACACCGTCATCGCCCATCGTCTACACGGCTAGTGGCTGTGGCAGCAGCCTGGGCAAATATCACGATTACCTGCCAGATAATGGACTGTCCAGTCGAATCGATGAAGTTTGCCAGTTTATTTATGCTCACTGGCCAGAGGACATGAACGTCACATCCCGCAAGATGAAAATTTTGTTACATACACCCTGCAGTCTGGAAAATAAACCTGCAAACGAGTCCGCCCCCCATAAAATGCTGGGCAAGTTTGAAAAAATAAACCTTCATTTGTCCAGCAGCGCCTATCATTGCTGCGGCGCATCTGGAACAAAAATGCTGGTAGATTTCAATACATCCAATGCCTTGCGTGATCCTGTTCTGAATCAAATAAAAATGGAACAGCCTGAGATAGTTGTTACCAGCAATTTAGGATGCGCCTTGCACCTGGCAGAAGGCCTTCGTCAGGCTCAGCTGGATATCCCGGTGAAACACCCTGTTAGCCTGGTTGCTGACATTTTCAGAGAGAACGCCCAGGATTAATAGATTATCCATATTGATATATAATGTTAAGTTCAGGTACAGGATTTGTCAGGAAACATAGACGCTTACACGCAATATAAACCCCATTGATAAATTAATCTGCCAGGCAGATTCTGCCTTACGTCCGATTTTTGGCAATCCTCCACTTAGCGGCAGACCCTACCCGGCTGCCCCCCACGCTGAAGCCGAAATGAGCGAGGCCGAGAAGAAACATACAGGCGGACTAATGCGCGTCAACCATTCTGGTGAAGTTTCAGCGCAAGGTCTTTATCAGGGACAGGCCCTGACCGCACGACTTCCTGACGTCAGGGAAAAAATGGAGCAAGCGGCAATAGAAGAAAACGATCACCTCGTCTGGTGTGAGCAGCGATTGAATGATCTTGGTGCACACAAAAGCCTGCTAAACCCGGTCTGGTACACAGGTTCATTTCTTATTGGTGCCACAGCAGGCTTGCTGGGAGACAAGTGGAGCCTGGGTTTTGTAGCTGAGACAGAGCACCAGGTCGTACGTCATCTCGATAAGCACCTAAATTCAATAACTGAGGATGATCAGCGCAGCAGGGCTATTTTGCAACAGATGAAGGTCGATGAAGCGAAACACGCGACGACAGCCTTGCACTATGGCGGTGCCGAATTACCTGTGCCGGTTAAAAAGCTAATGGCTTTGATGTCCAAAGTAATGACCAGAACTGCTTATAGAATCTAGGCTAATATTATTGTGCCCTTTATATTTACTCAGGCTCTTTCTCACTAATGTAGCTCTGGTAAGCCTGCTGAAAAAAGATTTCCATCTCATCAATCACAAGCCCACTGTCTTCGCCATGCATTAAATTCTTCATCATGAAAGATGAAGTTTTCTCAAACAGCTCTTTAGAGTCAAGCATGGGATAGGTTTTTGATAGCCGCCGAACAGCCTTAACCACAGACTCTTCCTCTGGGCGAGGGATATCAACAGGCTGCTGAGGTACGGTTTCTTCTTCAATTGCATAACGCTGACACAGAAAGTCAGCAAAATCCGCGAGCATCTGTTGTTGTGTTTCTGGCAGCTTTCGCAGACTTTTTAGCAACACATCTTCTAAATTAGCCATAATATGTCACCATGTAACAGGTGTTGTCGTTGACTCAGGCGTTTTCTTTTTCTTCCTTATCCATATTGTCCATATTGCAACGCTCGTGGGCAAAATTCAAAAACTCCTGCATTGCACGTATTCGAAACTTCTGCCGCTGGTGTACCAGCGAGAAAGGCCGGTGTAAAGGCGGGTCTATTTTGATCGCTTTAAGCGTATTCAGCTGCAATTCTTTCACCAGGGTTGTCTCTGAGACGACAGAAATGCCCAACCCGGACTCGACGGCATTTTTTATCGCTTCAGGACTGCCAAATTCCATACACAAATCCAGATCATTCATCGTCATATCATTTTCTTTGAGGTAATCACTTAATACACAACGTGTACCAGAACCTTCCTCGCGTGAAACAAATGGATAGTTTCTCAGATCAGCGACATTTACACTGCCCTTATCCGCTAGCGGATGATCCAGGGGGACTATGACAACCAGGTTGTCCTGCCAGCAAGCTTCGACAGATAGACTTTTGTTGCCTACAGGCGATTCAACAATACCGATATCGATGTCATTATTTTCAACCATGTGAACAACACCCAGTGAATTCGACACCTTCAAACGTAATTTCACATCCGGGAATAATTCCTGAAATTCACCAAGCAAGCGTGGCAGCATATATTCAGCAACAGTAGTACTCGCACCGATGACCAGCACGCCAATAATCTCACCCGTTAGCGTGCGTATATCATTATCCATCTCACGATACAGACCCAGGATCTGTTCCGAGTAGGTGAAAACTTTTTCCCCGACCTCCGTCAGACTGATACGATTATGTGTTCGATCAAATAAACGTGTATTGAAATATTCTTCTAGCTGACGCACCTGAAAGGTTACAGCCGGCTGTGTCATATGTAGAGAATCTGCTGCCTTGGTAAAGCTAAGTAAACGTGCAACGCTGTGGAATACTTGTAGACGTCTGTCCGCCATAATAATGCCTTGAATATCGAATAGAATTATACAGTCTAGGCTACCATCAAATATAAGGCAATGCTTAACCGCTTATCAGGCATACTGATAACAGTGGTTTGCATAAGTCTGGGTGCCAGTACTCAGAATCCTTCTAGCTTTAGCCTCAGGTCTGTCGGGCTACTGGCATACTGCAATGCCACTTCTTCTGTAATTTTCCCGGTACGATAAAGCTCGAGCAAACTGCGGTCAAAAGGGATCATGCCTTCAGCCGCTGTCCCTTTCTTAATGACCTCGGCAATTTCTGCAACAAGCAGCGGGTCGAGGATATATTCACGCACCAGTGCCGAACAGGTCATCACTTCGACCGCCAGTGCCCGCCCCTTGCCATCGGCTCTCGGCAGCAGGCGCTGGCTAACGATACCTTTCAGGTTACCCGCCAGCTTGGAACGTATTGTGGCCTGTGCATTTGGCTGAAATGAAGAAACAATACGATTGATTGTCTCTGCAGCATCAGGTGAATGCAATGTTGAGAATACCAGGTGGCCCGTTTCTGCAGCAGTCAATGCAATATCAATAGTTTCCGGATCACGCATTTCGCCCAGCAGAATTACATCAGGGTCTTCGCGTAAGGCGGCACGCATGGCGTCAGGAAAAGAGTTTGTATCAATCCCAAGCTCACGCTGCGAAATAATTGACTTGTCATCAGTGAAAAGAAATTCCACCGGGTCTTCGATAGTCAGAATATGTTTTGCGTAAGTAGAATTAATTTCAGCTATCAATGCAGCCAGGCTGGTTGATTTACCTGAACCGGTCGCACCGGTCATCAACACCAGGCCACGTTCTTCATGCACAAAACGACGCACTGTTTCTGGCAGCCCCAGTTCCTCTGGGCTAGGCACGTCAGTATTTATTACACGCAGTGCAATTGAAATACTACCTCGCTGATGATACGCATTGGCCCGCACGCGACCTATTCCTTTCAAACCAAACGAAAAGTCACACTGGCGTTTTATTTCAAAGTCTTCTTTATTGTGCTCCGGGATAATTTTATCAGTCAGGTCTTTCATAAATGCCGGTGACGTTGGCGGAAACCTTTCCATCGTCTTAAGTACGCCATCAATGCGTACTACGGGGTGTGTACGGGTTCGCAAATGGATATCAGAGGCTTCTTTGCCAACGGCAAACTTCAATAGTGTTGCAAGATACTGAACTGTATCAATTTCATCCTGTTTAGCTGCTGATTGCTCACTGCTGCTCATTACCCTGCTTCCTTCGCCCCTGCTGGCGTATACGTCTAATTGTTTGTTTTGTAGCATAGAGCATAGCAACTATAAGCAGAAATGAACAACCAGCAGCGTAGCCCTAATTAATTAGCTATTTTACGCCAACCACCTGAATCCTCCATGCTTTAAAGAAACTCAGTCGGTTTTTTTATTGAATCCAGTTTCTGATGTGACTATATCACTTAGCACGAATATCACTTATTGCTAATATAGATGCCAGTAGACATTTTCATTGATAAAGCTCAGCATCACCAGCTCATTGACAATTCTAGTTAAAAACACAACAGAGTACCTGGTCATGTATAAAAGTTATTTTTTTCGGGTTTCCATTTTTGCTTCCCTTGCACTCCTTAGCTTCAGTGCTTCATCAAATGAAGTAATCAGTCAGGATCAGGCGCTTGCTTATGCACTTGAGCATAGCCCTGTTTTACATGGCACCGCATCTGGTGTGCGAGCCCGCAGCGAACAGATTAAATCTGCCGAGGCCGCCAAACAGCCCGTCATCGATCTTGATTACGGCATGGTTTACTCGGACAATCCGCTCGTCTCTCTAGGCAGTAAACTGAACAACCGCTCTATCACCGCCGAGGACTTTGCCCCTGAAACAGTAAATGACCCCGGATTTTCTGATAACTACTTTGGCAATCTTAGACTGAAACTCCCTCTCTATACGGGCGGTAAGATTACCGCTGACATTGATGAAGCCAATGCAAGACACGCTTCTTCTTTAGCTCAACACAAGAGAACTAAATCCACAGTTATTTACCAGCTGAATCGTGCCTACCTTCTTGCACAGGCTGCCCATGAGGCAATCAAAATAGCGCGCAGCAGCACAGCGTCCGCGAAGAAACACGTCAAAACAACCCAGAATTTGCTAGCAGAGAACAGAACTGTTGTATCAGATAACCTGACAGCAAAGGTCTATCACAGATCGGTCAAAGGAGTAATTTCACAAGCTGAGACACAGTATGAACAGGCACTCAATGCATTGAAGCAGGTGATGGGCAGGGATCTCTCTGCAGACATCAGCATCGTGCCCTGGATCACTGCCAGCAAACAGGCGGAACTGCCAGAAATCAACATGGCAGAAACTCAGGCCCTGAACAACAGGCATGACCTCAAGGCCTCCGATGAGAACATCAGTGCAGCTGATGCCCGCACACGTGTTGCCAGCAGTGCCTCCCGGATTCAGCTTGGGCTAGAGGCCAGCAGCAGTCTCTATGCAGATGATCCGCTGGTGGATGAATTGTCCTGGGGGGTCCTGGCCGTAGCAAAGATCAACCTTTTTTCTGGTGGTGCTAATAAAAGTAGAGTTAGTGCGGCGCGGGAAGAAAGCAACAAACTAAAGGCAGAAAAAACGGCCAAAGAACTCGAAATACGCAGGCAGGTACGCAATGCCTATGCGTCTATCGATGAAGGGAAAAGCCGCATGAAGCTGGCCAGCGCTAACCTGTCCGACGCACAAAAGGCCGTCAGGCTGGTAAATGAACGTTACGGAGAAGGCAGAACCATACTGATTGATTTACTGCAATCAGAGCAGGCATTGATGAAAAGCCGTTCTGAATCACTAAATTCCCGCCTGTTACTGGAAGCCAGCAAACTCGATCTGCAGCTTGCCATGGATGATTTCTCGGAGCTGCAAAAATGAAAAGTATAAAAAGACTGAAACCTGTTCTTCGTCATTTATTGCTGACAGGCAGTGTTCTCTTTCTCGCTGCTTGCCATGCACCACAACCAGAAGCCAGCCCAGAGCTGGACCTGCCACCTGTAGAGCGGTCAATCAAGGCTGCTGAGATCCTGCCAGATGGTTCAGTACAAATAAACAGCAAGCAACTCGTTAAGCATATAGGTACAGACGGGGTATTTATCCTTTCTGCTAATAAACGCGCACGTTTTCGTATGGTTAAAGCAGGCAAGAGACAAGGTGAAAGCATCACGATCAGCAGCGGTCTAACGGGTAAGGAACAGATCCTGGATGGACCCTATGATTCAATTTTTGACGGTAGCCCCGTTCATGTTGTTGAAAGTAAGATGAGGACAAAACAGTGACAGATTCTATCAACGACAAAGAAATAAATATCGGCATAGCAGGTAAGCTTGCTGACTATTTCATCGACAGCCGGCTGACCATACTGATAATTGTCTTTGCTTTTCTGGCAGGAATTTCGGCGTTTCTCATCACCCCACGAGAAGAAAACCCGCAAATTATCGTACCCGCTGCCAACATCATAGTAGCAAAAGCTGGCGCCTCCCCCGACGAGGTTGAACAGCTGATCATCAAGCCCCTGGAAAGTATTCTGCAGGGAATGCGCGGTGTCGAACATACCTATGGTATAGCAACGGATTCAGTGGGAGTCGTGACGGTTCAGTTTAAGGTTGGCGAAAACAAGGAAGACGCACTGGTCAAGCTATATGACCATGTCATGAGCAATATAGATCGAATACCACCAGGTACAGAACAACCATTAATCAAACCTGTCGATGTTGATAATGTCGCTATTCTCACCATCTCGCTGTCATCAGATACGGTGGACGATGGTGAGCTGCGCAACATAGGAAACCGCGTTATGGAAGTCTTGCGTCGTGTTGATGGTACCTCGGTGTCCTATCTGCATGGCGGACGGCCTCGAACTATTAATGTCGAACTTGATCTTAAAAAAATGAAGTCACTGGGTGTCAGCCTGTCACAAATTACTGACATGCTCGATGCAACCAATGTCCGCTCCTCAAGCGGAACCCTGGTGAGTAAAAATACAGTAAAGCGGGTGCGTGCCGGTGGCATGCTTAATAATGCCGACGAACTGGGCAAGCTCGTTGTCGCACTCTATAAACATAAACCTGTTTATCTCAACGATATCGCCACCCTCACTGATGGCCCGGCTGAAATCACTGAGCAGCATCGCTTTGCGGCAGGTGCTGCTTTTACAGGTAAAAGACCTCTCAACTATGAAGTACCCGCCGTCAGCATTGCCATTGCGAAACGGTCTGGCAGCAATGCGGTCTCGGTCGCCGAGGATGTACTGACAAAACTCGATGAAGTCCGAGATCAGCTCATCCCTGCCAACATCAATGTCAACATCACTCGCAATGATGGTGCACGGGCTGATGATGCAGTAAACGTGCTACTTGAACATCTCGCCATTGCTATCTCGACAGTGGTTTTACTGCTGATATTTTCACTCGGCTGGCGAGCTGCTGCCATCGTCACCATGACGATACCACTCATCCTGTTTATCACTCTGGCTATTGGCTATGTATCGGGACAAAGCATCAACCGCATCACTCTGTTTGCATTGATTCTCTCTCTGGGCCTGCTAGTTGATGATTCCATTGTTGTAATCGAGAATATAGTTCGACATTACAGCCATGGAGCCAAAGACAGGATCCGTTCTGCTGTTCATGCTGTGAATGAAATTGGTCGCCCTACAAATCTTGCAACGTTTAGTGTGATCCTGGCGTTTCTGCCGATGTTCTGGGTAACCGGCATGATGGGGCCATACATGGCACCGATACCATTCTATGTCCCGGTTGCAATGATTGTCTCGCTGGCGATCGCCTATACTGTAGCGCCCTGGGCCGCGAACAAATGGCTAAAAGTTGGCGACACTGAGGCATCAACACATGTAACAGATCACTCTGACGGCTTGCTGGAACGTATTTACGCTGCGGCATTCAAAAAGCTGACGGCAAAACCCCTGTACAGACGGCTTTTCCTGTTGTCTATCGTCGGCCTGTTCCTGGCCGTCTTTCTACTACCCGTCTATGACCAGGTAAAATTCAAAATGCTGCCCAAAAATAACAACAATACATTCAATATAACCATTGATATGCCTGAGAGCAGCAGCCTGGAGAACACTGACAGCATTGCCAGGCGGGTTGGTGATATCGTTCGTACTAACCCGCATGTCATCAACTATGAGACTACTATAGGTAAAAGCGGTGTAGCAGATTTCAACGGTCTGCTGCGTGGCAGTGGACTCAATAAGGGAGCACATGTTGCAGAAGTGCGTGTTAACCTGACCGACAAGCTTAGCCGAAAAATATCATCCATCGAGATCGTCCAGCAGTTACGGCCCGCTATTGCAGAGTTGGCCTCAAAAACAGGTGCCAATATCAAACTGGTCGAAGATCCACCCGGCCCGCCGGTCAGGGCAACATTACTGGCAGAGCTCTACGGCCCGGATTACGAAGAACTACGTCGGATCGCAAAAGAAATTCGCCACGAGGTATTCGACAATACTGCCGATGTGGTTGATATCGATGATAGTGTCACAGATGATGTGACTGAATATGAAATACACATCAATCGCGAGAAATCTGCTCTCGCAGGCATCCCTGCAGCCAGAATCATTCGAACGCTAAATACCTTTATTGGTGGTTATGAGGCTGGAACGGTACACATCAAGGGTGAAAGAGAACCAGTAGCCATTCGGTTTCAAATATCTGCCGCCAACAGAGTACAGCAATCTGACCTGGAAAATATATTTCTGCTGACGGCACAGGGAAAAAAGATCAAGCTTTCTGAAATCGCCGAAATTCGTGAGCACACTGCCGATAAACCGATTCTTCACAAAGACC
>JAUVSB010000091.1 GCA_030597275.1 Gammaproteobacteria bacterium | reverse complement strand
GCCCGCAGGACCGGTCATTATCATGGTAATGGCATTGATTACCTTATTAGCCCTGATATTAACGTGGCGTATTACACCGCAAACTTGAGATCCATGAGGAGGTCTGTAAGTTCTATTTCGGTAGCTGAACTGGCGATCTATTCAGCTTTAGTAATTTTGCTATCTGATTGTGATTTTGAAGCGGGTACAGGAGGGTAAGAGTTGTAAGTTTTTGGCGCTGGGTAGGCGGAATAGGGAGGTGCATAAGGCGCATAGCCATATCTTCCATACTCTGAGTACTGATAGCTATTCCCTCTACCATAGTAATTACCTCTACCCTGATAGCTGCCCTGGTAGTATCCTCCGTAACGTTGATTTGTTCTGGCTTTGGCACGACTTTTACCTCGACCTTTTCCCTTCCCATCAGCCTTGAATTTGATTTTCATGTCGAATTCAAAATCACCGGCACCCTCACCGAGCATATCTGAAATAACATTCGTCATAGTGCGGTTCCAGTTTCTCATACGGTTGTGACCGAACATGTCGTTTCGACCATTAAACCGGTGGCTGTTTCTGTTATTAAATATTTGTCTGTTTCGAGGGTAATATGGCTGACCGTGCTGGAGCATTGGGTAAGCATAATTGTAGGGCCTGTAGGAGGGCTGAACGACAGTTTTTACTGACTTATTTTGAGTGTTCACCGTTGTGCTGGATAGCGTCTCAGCGTAGCCTGAAATGGGTATTGATAGAGGAAATATAAGTAGGAATACTCTAATATTTTTCATGATATGTTTCACTCTTTCAATGTGAGTTAACCATCGGAATCTAAGTATATCAGAATCACCTAATACAAGGAGTATTTCCGCTAGTATGTTTAAAAAATTATACGTAAACTTGCTTCTCATCTTGTCCTTGTTAATCAGTAGCACTGCGCATGCCGAGGTTTTTCATCTGCAGTTCAATGATGCAATTTTTGGCGGATTTCAGGTCGTAGATTTGCATCAGGCACTTTATAATCAGTACCAGGTAGACGCCAGCAAGTTCGAAGTTGATCATATCGAGGTGGTCCTGAAGTCTCAATATGGAGGCGGGCTGGCCTGGACAGGATCACCTTATAGCCAGAGGGATCGGAGAGTGGTGACTGGACAGGCAGCTAATTTTTATAACCCGGCTGGATGGAACTTCAGCCGTATAATTTTTCCAGCAAGTGGTTCGGCTGATGACTTGCTGCTCAATCTGTATGGCCAGTTCAGGTTGCGTGAAGTGTTTGTGCGAACACGCGACTAAACTGATAAACGAACTATCTTCAGCATTGCTCCCACGGTAAGCCATCGAATCGCCAGCCATTGAGGGTGCTGCGTCGATGATGCTCATCTAGTTCACCTTCGAAGCCGGTGTCGATATGGTAGACATTTGTCATGCCGTCATCGATTAGCTTTTGTCCGGCCTCCAGTGAGCGTATGCCACTGCGACAGATCAGCACTATTGGTGCGCTATGTATTTCGTTGCCACGGATGACACCACCCAGTAATAATTTACGAATGTCGGTTGTGAAATTCTCATTTACTTTCCAGTCCGGTTCATCGATCCAGGCAACGTGCACGGCTCCTTCAGGATGACCGACAAACAAAAATTCCATGCTGCTGCGAACGTCAATGAGTAATGCCCTGGGGTCGTCATGCAACAGCTTTGCGGCATCTTTTGGTGAGAGCCCCTTTACGTGCTTTTTTTTATCCCCTGTGCCCATGGTATGACCTCGGTAGCAGTATGTTTTTTACTTGATTGACTGAATATATAACAGGTCTGGGTAGAAAACATAAAGTTTCTTAATGATCAGAATGGCTGCCACTTAGGTATATTGACAGTTAATAAGCCCTGAACTGTCCGACGATCCGCCCCTGGATAGTCACGCGTTCTGCAGAATAGCGGAACGGCTGCATGGATGCGTTTGCAGGAATAAGCGTAATGCTGCCATCCTGATTATTTTTTATACGTTTCAGAGTCGCTTCATCCTGGTCAATCAGTGCGATGACAATTTCGTTGTCACGTGCAGTCTGACAGCTCTCCATGATCACCATGTCACCATCAAAGATGCCATCTTCGATCATTGAATCACCCTGAACACGCAGTACAAAACGTCCAGGACGAACAAAAAAATCATTCAGGTTGATGGTCTCCTGATCTTCGATAGCTTCTATCGGTAAACCCGCGGCGATGGTTCCAACGACGGGCAGGGTGTTTTCATGATCAGCGATACTCTCATCCCCGGGTGTTTCATTATCAACCAGCTCAATACCACGCGAACGGCCTGTGGATACACGAATTAGATTTTCATCTTCCAGTGCCCGTATATAGCGATGCACCGTACCACGTGAGGTAATACCCAGGTGGTTGCCGATTTCTTTCAACTTGGGTGGGTAGCCATTTTCATCAATAAAGTCGCGGATGAAATTAAGGGTTTGCCGTTGTCTGTCAGTTAGCATATACTGTTCTCACTCTGTTCTCATGCAGAATACGGGAACGGGCAGAAAAATGCAAGAAAACTTAGTAGTAAAGGCGATTAGGGAAACATGACAGATTTAACAAATACACAGAACACAGAGACTAGCCTGGAAGACCTGGCATCACGGATTGGTGATGAGTTGGCGTCCCGAAAAGAAATGCTGGTGACTGCAGAATCCTGTACCGGCGGATGGGTATCGATGCTGATTACCTCCATTGTCGGTAGCTCAAACTGGTTTGACCGGGGGTTTGTTACCTACAGCAATGAATCCAAGCAGGAAATACTGGGTGTCGACAAGCAAGTGATTGAGATTCACGGCGCTGTCAGTGAAGAGACCGCCAGGCATATGGTGCAGGGTGCAGTCGAACACAGCCGTGCGCAGACAGGATTGTCTGTCACCGGCATTGCTGGCCCAGGCGGAGGTAGCCCTGAGAAACCTGTTGGGACGGTATGTTTTGGCTGGCTGGTCGATGGCCAGTGTGAAACCGAGACCTGTCATTTCAACGGCAATCGCCAGGAAATAAGAGAACAATCTGTAAGGCAAGTGCTAACGGGCATCCTTGCACGTCTAGAAACAAGGAGTGACCGTGATTGAAGCAAATAATATAAGTACAGAATCGAGCCGGCGTTTATTTCTGGCCTGCTGGCCTGATCAAACTCTTCAGGAATTACTTTATGACCTGGCTCGCCACTTGCAATTGAAGCATGGTGGCAGAACAACGAGCAAAGAGAATATCCATCTCACATTAATCTTTCTCGGCCAGGTGCAAGAACATAAAGAACGTCAACTGAGAGCAAAATTGCGCACCCTGGATATAAAACAGTTTGATCTTGAATTAGATGAAACCGGTACATTTACACACTGCCGGATAAACTGGGTTGGACCCAGGCTAATCCCGAAAGGATTGAAAGATCTACATAATGCACTGAGTCTTATTAGCCGTGAATTTACTTCTCATAGCAAAGAGCGGCCTTATCAGCCGCATGTCAGCCTGCTGCACAATTCCCAAACTGAAATAGAGTTTGATATCCAGCCAATGTCCTGGAAAGTAGATCGCTACTGCCTGATTGAATCAAAGCAAAAAGGTGACGGGGTGGAATACGAAATTATCGAGGAATTCCCACTAACTAAACATTAACAAAATATCCGCTTTATGCGGTTTCGTATGTAATAATCCGGAGGATAAATAACATGGACCAACCAACAACGAGTATCAAAATGGACGACAACAAAACAAAGGCCCTTAGTGCCGCCCTGAGTCAGATAGAACGCCAGTTTGGCAAAGGCGCAGTCATGCGACTGGGTGATGGGGCAGTACAGAATATTGAGGCTATACCTACGGGCTCACTGGCACTTGATAATGCCCTGGGAATAGGTGGCTTGCCACGTGGACGCGTGGTCGAAATATATGGCCCTGAGTCTTCAGGTAAAACAACGCTTACTCTACAGGTCGTTGCCGAAGCACAAAAACTGGGCGGCACCTGTGCCTTTGTCGACGCAGAACATGCGCTGGATCCTTCTTATGCTGCAAAGATCGGTGTTGATGTCGACAACCTGCTGGTTTCCCAGCCTGATACCGGTGAGCAGGCACTGGAGATCACTGACATGCTGGTTCGTTCAGCAGCTGTTGATATTGTTGTCATTGACTCGGTTGCAGCACTCACACCAAAGGCCGAGATAGAAGGTGATATGGGCGATCACCACGTTGGCCTACAAGCCAGGCTGATGTCACAGGCTCTGCGAAAACTGACAGCTAATATTAAACGATCCAATACCCTGGTGATATTCATTAACCAGATCCGTATGAAAATTGGTGTAATGTTTGGTAACCCCGAAACGACTACAGGTGGTAATGCCCTCAAGTTTTATTCTTCGGTACGTCTTGATATACGTCGCATTGGTGCGATCAAGAAAGCTGATGAAGTCCTCGGTAACCAGACCCGTGTCAAAGTCGTTAAGAATAAGGTGGCGCCACCGTTTAAGCAGTGTGAGTTTGATATTCTTTACGATGAGGGTATCTCTCACGAAGGTGAACTGATAGACCTTGGTGTTTTACACAACATTGTTGATAAGGCAGGTGCCTGGTACGGCTATGGCAAGGAACGTATCGGCCAGGGCAAGGATAATGCTCGCCAGTATCTGAAAGATCATCCAGAAATGGCAGTAGAGATAGAAGAAAAGCTTCGTGTCGCCATGGGTATCACTGAATCAGATGATGTTGAAGAAGAGGTGGCTGAGGTAGCAAAAGCTGAATAATCAATCTTTTACTCATACCCTTAAAGATGTCAGGCGACGTGCCATGGATTTGCTGGCACGTCGTGAACATGGTGTAACCGAACTTTCTCGTAAACTAAAAATAAAAGGTTTTGACTCTGAAATGGTTGATGAAGCCATTGAGGGTCTGCTTAGAGATAATCTTGTTTCTGATCAGCGCTTCTGCGAAAGCATGATCAATTCCCGTCTTAATCGTGGCAACGGCCCTGTCAAAGTGCGCTATGAACTGCGTAATAAGGGTGTAGCAGAACATATCGTTGACAGTGTCATGGATGAGCTGCATCCCGACTGGCAGCTGTCTCTTATCAGCTTAATTAAAAAAAAGTATGCTGGACAGCTATCAGGGGCTCCCGCAGAGCGCGTAAAACAGGTAAAATTCCTTGCTTCCAGAGGCTTTCCGCACGATATGATATACAGTGTCATTAAAGACGCGGAATTTGACTAGTATGGTTTGATTAAAATCGTTTGATTTAGAATCGTTTGACTAGGCATTGTTTGATTTGTACCAGGGGTAGTTCTGTCGGGATATGAAAAGCAGCGAGATTAGAAAAGAGTTTCTTGATTTTTTTGCATCAAAGGGACATGAAGTTGTGGCAAGTAGTTCGCTTGTGCCCGGCAATGATCCCTCCTTGCTGTTTACCAATGCAGGCATGGTGCAGTTCAAAGATGTTTTTCTTGGAAATGAAACCCGACCTTATCATCGTGCTGCCAGCTCGCAGCGTTGTGTCCGTGCCGGTGGTAAACATAACGATCTGGAAAATGTCGGTTATACCGCACGTCATCATACATTTTTCGAAATGCTTGGAAACTTTAGTTTTGGTGATTATTTCAAACGGGATGCCATTGTCTACGCCTGGGAGTTTCTCACCGAAGTCATGCAGATTCCAGCAGACAAGCTCTGGGTGACAGTTTTTGAAGAAGATGAGGATGCAGAAAAGATCTGGTTGAATGAAATTGGTATCAGTCCAGAGCGCTGTTTGAGGATTGGTGCCAAAGATAACTTCTGGTCCATGGGAGATACTGGGCCCTGTGGTCCCTGCACAGAAATATTCTATGATCATGGTGCGGATATTCCAGGTGGGCCTCCCGGTTCGCCGGATGAAGACGGTGATCGCTATGTTGAAATCTGGAACCTGGTTTTCATGCAGTACGACCGCTTAGCAGATGGCAGTTTAAAAGACTTGCCCAAGCCCTCTGTCGATACAGGCATGGGACTGGAGCGTCTGGCTGCGGTTCAGCAGAAAGTCTCAAATAATTATGATATTGACCTGTTCAAGCATCTTATCGACGCTGCGAGCAAGGTGACCGGCTGTGATGTCCTTGATAATAAGTCATTACGCGTTATCGCAGATCACATCCGTTCCACATCATTTCTCATTGCAGATGGTGTAGT
>JAUVSB010000016.1 GCA_030597275.1 Gammaproteobacteria bacterium | reverse complement strand
GCTTCAATGAGATCGTCTTCTAGTACCATCTTTGGCAAGTCTGGATCAGGGAAGTAACGGTAATCATTGGCTTCTTCTTTACTGCGCATGGAGCGGGTCTGGTTCTTGTCAGAGTCATAGAGTCGAGTTTCCTGAACGACTCTGCCGCCTGATTCAAGGATATCAATTTGTCGTTCGACCTCAATGTTGATGGCCTTCTCGACGAAGCGAAAAGAATTGATGTTTTTCAGCTCGGCACGTGTGCCGTATTCTTTCTGACCTTTCGGGCGTACTGAGACATTCGCATCACAGCGGAAGGAGCCTTCCTGCATGTTGCCGTCACAGATGTCGAGATAACGTACCAGCGAGTGGATGGACTTGAGATAAGCAACGGCTTCGGTGGCAGAGCGCATATCCGGTTCAGAAACAATTTCAATCAGCGGCGTGCCGGCACGATTGAGATCGATACCTGTCATGCCATGAAAATCTTCATGCAGAGACTTGCCGGCATCTTCTTCAAGGTGTGCACGGGTAATGCCTATGGTCTTTTGTTTACCGTCGACATCTATGGTAATAGAGCCTTCGCCGACGATAGGGAGCTGCAGCTGTGAAATCTGATAGCCTTTTGGCAGGTCAGGATAAAAATAGTTCTTACGATCAAAGATAGAGGTCTGGTTGATTTTTGCCCCAATAGCCAGACCAAATTTTACCGCCATGCGCGCCGCTTCCAGGTTCATCACAGGCAAGACACCGGGCAGGGCAATATCAACAGCACAGGCCTGGGTATTGGGTTCTGCACCATAGGCGGTGGCAGCACCGGAAAATATTTTACTTTTCGTCTTCAGCTGGGTGTGGATTTCCAGCCCGATCACGGTTTCCCATTCCATTTTTTTATACCTAATATATACCTGGATATTTTCTTAAAAGCCTTCAGGGCTCTGTGTATGCCAGTCTGTGACCTGCTGGTAGCGATGCGCGACATTGAGCAGTTTTTCCTCATCAAAATACTGGCCTATCAGTTGCAGGCCGACTGGCAGCTTGTTGTTAATACCGGCAGGGATGGACATGCCAGGCAGACCGGCAAGATTGACTGAAATGGTATAGATGTCATTTAAATACATCGCTACCGGATCGTCGCTGTTTTCACCAAAGCGAAAGGCGGTACCCGGCGCCGTCGGTCCGGCAATGACATCACATTTTTCGAAGGCACGGGTGAAATCATCAGAAATGAGGCGGCGTATCTTTTGTGCTTTCAGATAATAGGCATCATAGTAACCTGCTGACAGGGCATAGGCACCAATGATGATGCGACGTTTGACCTCTTCACCAAAACCTTCGGCGCGAGTTTTTTTGTACATGTCCAGCAGGTCATCGTATTCAGCCGTGCGGTAGCCATAACGGGCACCATCGAAACGTGACAGGTTGGATGATGCTTCAGCCGGTGCCAGGACATAATAGCAGGGCACGGACAGATGACTGTTGGGTAAACTGATATCGACCAGTTTGGCTCCCAGTTTTTCATATTCACGCAGGGCATCCGTGGTGATTGAGGCGATAGCCGGATCGAGATCTTCATTGAAAAACTCAACAGGCAAACCAATCTTTAGTCCCTTTAGCTCATTTTCCAGACCTGCTGAAAAATCGGGTACTTCAATATCGATAGAGGTTGAATCACGTGGGTCGAAACCAGACATGGTCTGTAGAATGATTGCAGCATCTTCGGCGCTTCGTGTCATCGGGCCACCCTGGTCCAGCGATGAGGCGAAGGCGATCATGCCATAACGTGATACTCGACCATAACTGGGTTTCAGGCCAGTGATACCACAGAAAGAGGCAGGTTGTCGTATTGATCCACCAGTATCCGTGCCCGTAGCCGCTGGGGCCAGGCGGGCGGCAACCGCTGCGGCTGATCCACCTGAGCTGCCGCCGGGAACGCGTTCTTTATCCCACGGATTTAATACCCGGCCATAAAAGGAGGTTTCATTCGACGACCCCATGGCAAACTCATCCATATTTGTCTTACCAAGAGTGATACTGCCTGCCTGACGAAATTTTCTGATGACTGTCGCATCGTAGGGTGAAATGAAGTTATCAAGCATCTTCGAACCACAACTGGTGCGCATTCCTTCCGTGCAGAAGATATCTTTTTGCGCGAGCGGGATGCCGGTTAATGGCTGGCCATTATTAGATGACAGCATCTCGTCGGCTTGTGCGGCCTGCCGCAGGCTGCTGTCACTATCAACGGTAATGAAGGCGTTAATATCTTTATTCGTTTCAATACGATCAAGGAAGTATTGTGTCAATTCAACACTTGAAAAGTCACTATTTTTCAGACCCAGGGCCAGTTCACGAAGGGATTTATTGTGCATGGACTAAGTTTCTTCTACTTCTGTTAAGCATGTTTGTTTCTGCGTGATTGTTTTAATCAAGAACTTTTGGCACCAGGAACAGGCCATTTTCACTGGCAGGGGCCAGTTCAATAAACTTGTCACGCTGGTTCTCTTCGGTTACGGCATCTGGCCGCAGCCGAAGTCGGGTGTCACGTGGGTGGGCCATCGTTTCAATACCATCAGTATCAACCTGGTTCATTTGTTCTACCAGATCAAGGATGTCGGACAGGTTCCTGGTATATGTATCCAGTTGCTCCGGTTCGATAGCGAGTCGCGCCAGATGGGCAATTTTTTCCACATCTTCGTTGTTTATCGACATCTTTTCTCCTTCAGTTGCGGGCAACAGTTTTTCAGGTGGCGAAAGGTAGCATAATCATTGATGGTTGAATAGAAATAGCGTCATTACTAGAGTACAATCCTCGCGATTGTAGTGTCGTTGGAGATCGTCCACCAGCGATATAATATTTTAATATCGAATTACTAGGCTCGCTCTGTTGAATGTATTGCATCGTTATACATTAAATATGACAAGGGAGTGGGCTGTGAATAAAAAGGTAAATCTGAAAAAATGTTAAAAAGACTGTTAGGTTTTTTCTCCCACGATCTGGCCATTGACCTGGGAACAGCAAATACACTTATATATGTTCGTGACAAGGGTATTGTGCTCAATGAACCCTCTGTAGTGGCAATTCGTTATTCCCCGATGGGCGGGCCTTCAGGTAAGTCAGTACTGGCAGTTGGCCAGGAAGCAAAGCAAATGCTTGGTCGCACTCCGGGTAATATCAAGGCAATACGGCCAATGAAGGACGGCGTTATTGCTGACTTCTCGGTAACGGAAGTGATGCTCAAGTACTTTATTCGCAAGGTGCAGGAGTCTCGTTTTTTCAAGCCCAGTCCACGTATTATTATTTGTGTGCCCTGCGGCTCGACACAGGTTGAAAGAAGAGCGATCAAAGAATCAGCTCTCAGTGCCGGTGCCAGAGCAGTTTATTTGATTGAAGAGCCGATGGCTGTCGCAATTGGTGCTGGATTACCGGTTGCCGATCCAACAGGTTCCATGGTCGTGGACATAGGTGGCGGTACCACTGAAGTAGGTATCGTATCTCTGGGTGGCCTGGTTTATTCAGACTCGCTGCGTGTAGGGGGTGATAAATTTGATGAAGCTATCATTACGTATCTTCGTCGCCAGCATGGAGTACTGATTGGCGACTCTACCGCGGAACGGATCAAGAAGGAGATTGGTGCTGCGATGCCAGGGTCTGAAATTCTTGAAATGGAAATTAAAGGAAGAGACCTTGCTGAGGGTCTGTCACGTTCAGTGACATTGACCAGTAAAGGAATATATGACGCTGTTGCTGATCCCCTGGACCAGATTTCCCAGGCCATCAAAGCGGCACTGGAACAAACCCCACCCGAACTGGGTGCTGACATTGCTGAAAAAGGCATGATACTTGCTGGTGGCGGTGCACTGCTGCGTGATATAGATCGCCGCTTCATGGAAGAAACAGGCATGCCGGTCGTCATTGCTGAAGACCCACTTACCTGTGTTTGTCGAGGTTGTGGTCATGCGCTGGAAGAGATGGATCGGCTGGGTGATGTTTTTGCCCAGGAGCGATAGAGGCTTCCTTTAGAAAAGAGACTGAAATACAAGGCAGGGGGCAGGTGTTATTTAGAAGCGGGCTCCCTGTTTATTGATTCTAATATTTTTAAACACCCTGGCCCCGGTCTACGAAAAGAAAGTATGGCGTTCCTTAGGAAATACCCGTAGACACAAAAACGGGTAAAAGGATCAATAGAGGTATCTAAATGACTATAAAACCCTGCCTTTTCTTGCCAGTCAGTAAATGAGAGAAATCCTTCGACGTTTAGGCGGGGCCACTCCTGCAACTGTACGGATCATGGTGCTGCTTGCAATATCTGTGGCTACTATGCTGATTGATCATCGTACTCAGCAGTTAGAAGGCTTACGCAATATACTGCAAACAGCGGTGTATCCTGTCATGTTTATTTCAACTCTCCCGCGCGAAGTCATTCGTGGTATTTCAGGTTCGATGGAGTCTAGCAGTGAGTTAAAGACAGACAATGAATCCTTGCGCCAGGAAAATCTTTTATTACATAGCAGGCTTGAAAAACTGCATTCACTGGAGGCAGATAATCTCCGACTCAAACGATTGCTAGGACAATCAGATCAGATCGCCGAGCGTGTCTTGCTGGCTGAACTGGTAGAAGTCAGTCTTGAGCCTTATACACAGAAGATTAGTCTGAACAAAGGGAGCCGTGATGGAGTTTATGTCGGCCAGCCGGTAATTAATGGTGACGGTGTAGTCGGCCAGGTTGTTCATACCAGCCAGTTTCAGAGTACGGTAACATTACTTACCGATCCGGGTAGTGCGGTGCCTGTTATGGTTATTCGAAATGGTCTGCGCAGCGTATTATTTGGCACTGGAGTACGCAATAAATTATCTTTGCCTTATTTGACCGCAGATGCTGATATCCGTATTGGTGACGTGCTGATTAGTTCTGGTATGGGTGGACGATTTCCAACGGGTTATCCCGTGGCGACAGTAACCGAAATCAAGCAGGAACCCAGTGACGAATTTCTCACTATTAATACCTTGCCCGTGACACAGCTTGACCATGGGCGAGAGGTGTTACTTATCTGGCCTGAAATAGCAAAAGAGAAAATCGTCCCCTTACAACAGGAGATTGTCGATGAATAGCCTACCTGTCCTGCTTTCATTCCTGCTGGCATTGATGCTAACCAGCTTACCTCTACCTGAGGGAGCTGTTATTTACAGACCTGAATGGCTGCTGCTAGTTCTCATTTATTGGACTATGGCGATACCTGAACGGGTGGGTATATTTACAGGTTGGCTACTGGGACTTACGCTGGATGTGATGTATGGCAGTCTGCTGGGGCAAAATGCCATGACTTTTGCCCTGGTTGCCTACCTTGTAGGTATCCTGCATTTGCGTGTTCGTATGTTCCCGCTTTGGCAGCAATCGTTTATGGTCCTGATTCTAATCATTATACATCTGGCACTTAATGCCTGGGTTAGAGGGATTACCGGACAGTTCTCAATTGTATGGACATACTGGATGCCTGCACTGACAAGTTCGCTGGTTTGGCCATTCCTGTTTATTTTGCTGCGCGACCTGGGACGACAGCGAATAAGTCGCTAATATGGCTGATTTTGAGATCAAGGATGTCTTTCGCGAGACACGAGTATTTACCTCACGATCGATTGTTATTGGCATCTTGATGCTAGTTCTGATGGGGATTTTGCTGACGCGCTTATTTTATCTGCAGGTAATTGAATACGACCGTTACAGTACGCTTTCAAAAAAAAATCGTATTAGTGTGGTCCCACGATCCCCGGTACGAGGGCTGATCTTCGATCGAAATGGAGTGCCACTGGCAAAAAATATTCCATCTTACACACTAGAAGTTGTTCCTGACCAGGTGTCGGATATGGATAACTTACTGGATGAGATCGGACAGCTGGTGAAGTTATCGGAATATGATCTCAAGTTATTTCGTCGTGATGTTAAACGCCATGCAAGATTTGACACTATTATCTTACGCAGTCAGCTAACGGACCAGGAAGCAGCACGGTTTGCTGTCAACCGCTATCGTTTCGAAGGAGTTGAATTGCGTGCCCGCTTAGAGCGCAACTACCCGATGAATGAAAGTGCTGCGCATGTCGTTGGCTATGTCGGTCGCATTAGTTCACGTGACCTGGAAAAGATTGATAAGTCACTGTATCGAGGATTAAATTTTCTTGGTAAAACAGGCATTGAATCCTACTATGAAGATGTCCTTAGAGGGGAAATTGGTTTTGACCAGATTGAAACGAATGCACATGGCAGGGAGGTGCGTACTATATCAAGTACCCCTTCAGTACCCGGGAAAAATATCTACCTGACTATCGATAGTCAATTACAGTTGATAGCAGAGCAGGCTCTTGGTGATTACCGTGGTGCTATCGTTGCCATAAAACCCGATACCGGCGAGATCCTGGCCTTTGCCAGTACACCGTCATTCGATCCTAATGCTTTTGTCTATGGGATCAGTAGTGCGGATTATTCTGCCCTGCGTGATTCGCTCGATACACCCTTGCTCAATCGTGCCCTGCGTGGGCGTTATGCACCAGGCTCTACGATCAAACCTTTTATGGGAATGCTTGGCCTGAAGGCAGGCATCAGTACTGATAAAAAAACATTCTGTCCTGGTTACTACACCCTGAACAAGGGCGGGCATCGCTTCCGTTGCTGGAAACATAGCGGGCATGGTGCGATGGATTTGCACGATGCAGTGGTGCAGTCCTGCGATGTCTATTTCTATGACCTTGCGCACCATCTGGGCATAGACGAGATGCATGATTCATTGTCCCTGTTTGGTTTTGGCAGTAAAACCGGCATAGATCTTTCTGGTGAGTCAGCCGCATTGATGCCCTCCCGGCAATGGAAGCGCGGTGCTAGAGACCTGCCATGGTATCCAGGTGAGACAGTCATTGCCGGTATTGGCCAGGGTTTTGTGCTGGCAACGCCCCTGCAATTAGCATCAGCCACTGCAACACTGGCCAATAAGGGGCAACGTATGAAACCACACTTGTTATTGGCAGAAGAAGATCCGCTGACTGCAGAAAAAAAACTTAATTCACCGGTCGTCCTGAGTAGCGAGGAATGGAACAGTGATGATCTTGAATTTGTCAAACAGGCGATGGTTGATGTTACTGACTCAGCCCGCGGTACAGCGCGCAGGATTGGTGCAGGCAGTCCGTACAAGATCGCAGCCAAAACAGGTACGGCACAGGTTATAGGCATCAAGCAAAACGAGCGCTACATAGAATCTGAAGTGTCTATCAGGCATCGCGATCATGCACTATTTATTGCCTATGCCCCGGCAGAAAACCCTCAGATAGCCGTGGCAGTCATAGCTGAAAATGGCGGTCATGGTGGTTCAACAGCAGGACCTATGGCAAAGAAAGTGATGGATTATTACCTGCTCGGCAAAAAACCGGAAAAGAAAAAGAAACCATCATGAGTGATAAAAAATGGCTTTCCATTGACTGGGCTTTGTTCACAGGTTTATTTACCCTTTCAGTTGTCAGCATGTTTGTGCTTTACAGTGCCGGTGACCAGAACACGGGTTTACTGACCAGGCAGTCGATTCGCATGGCCCTGGCGTTTGTTGTCATGTTCGCCATCGCACGCATCAAACCTGAGCAGCTATTACGCTGGACGCCATATTTGTATGCTGCCGGTCTGATAATGCTAGTAATCGTGCTAGGTGTCGGGGTGATAGGTAAGGGTGCTCAGCGCTGGATAGACCTCGGTTTTGTTCGCTTCCAGCCGGCAGAAATGATGAAGCTTGCGGTACCAATGATGGTGGCCTGGGTTATGGTTAAAAAGCCACTTCCTGCCAGATTGCCAACTGTTATACTTGGCTTTATTGTTGTTGCAATTCCTGCTGCCCTGGTAATCAAACAGCCGGATCTGGGTACAGCAATCCTGATTGCTGGATCAGGGCTGGTAGTAATCTTTCTTGCCGGCATGTCGTGGCAAATTATCGGTATACTTGCAGGCATAGTGGCCGCTGCAGCGCCTCTGGGCTGGTACATGATTCATGACTATCAGCGGCAGCGAATTCTTACCTTGTTTGATCCCTGGTCTGATCCACTGGGTGCTGGTTATCACACTATTCAATCAGCTATTGCTGTGGGGTCTGGTGGGCTGTATGGCAAGGGCTGGCTAAATGGCAGCCAGAGTCAGCTGGATTTTATTCCAGAACGGTCAACAGATTTTATATTTGCGGTGTTCTCTGAGGAATTTGGTTTTATCGGTTCACTGTTATTATTGCTGGTTTATCTATTTGTCGTGGGCAGGAGCCTGTATATTGCGATAGAGGCAAAGGATTCTTATACGCGCCTGCTGTGTGGTTCGCTGGCGGTTACTTTTGCCATCTATGTATTTGTAAATATTGGTATGGTAACCGGTATATTGCCGATAGTCGGTGTCCCTCTGCCCTTAATAAGTTATGGCGGTACATCTATGGTCTCACTGATGGCCGGTTTTGGTATTCTCATGTCAGCTTATTCTAACCGTTGGTTTATGCGCTAAATGATAATTAATAAAAATACGCTTTCACTATTTTCCCTGGTTTTAGTCCTGCTTAGCCCGTCTGCATTTTCCCTGCAAACGAGTCATTACAAACAGCTGGGGCCATTGTTCAAGCATGTCGCAAGTAAAACGAATTACACCGAGCAGGAACTACATACCCTGTTCAAAGAGGTGGAGATTAAACCGCAGATTATCGAAACTATGGAAAGACCTGCAGAGTCCACTATGACATGGACCCAGTATCGTAAAATATTTCTAACAGAAAAAAATATACGTAGAGGTGCGGAGTTCTGGCAGGCCAATGCCGAAGCCCTGAGTCGTGCAGAGAAAGAGTATGGCGTATCACCAGAAATCATCGTCGCCACACTGGGCGTAGAAACACGTTATGGCAGCAATACGGGAAATTACCGTGTCATTGATGCCTTATCAACATTAGCATTGGAATACCCTCGTCGCAGTAAATATTTCACCGCTGAGTTGAAAAACTTTCTGATACTAACTGATGAGCACAAACTGGATCCACTGGCAGTAACCGGTTCTTATGCTGGGGCGATCGGGTTGCCCCAGTTTATGCCTAGCAGTTACCGACATTATGCTGTTGATTTCAGTAATGACGGATACAGTGACCTGGTAAATAGCGTTGATGATGCCATTGGCAGCATTGCCAGTTATTATTCCCGGCATGGCTGGAAACCTGGTCAGCCAGTTTCCTGGCTTGCGACTGGCGTCAATAGTTCAGCCGACAGGCTACTGGTAAAAAAACGCAAAACTGACCGGCCATTGAATGATCTGCTCGCAAAAGGTTTTACTTTACAGGAGCAAGTCGATGCGAACAGCAGGGTAGGCTTGATAAAGTTAAAAGGAGATGAACACCCTGAGTACCGGGTCGCTTTTGATAATTTTTTTGTCATTACCCGTTACAACACATCAAAACTTTATGCCACAGCAGTGCAATTGCTGGGTGAAGAAATAAAGACCCGTGTCCAGGCTACAAAATGAAATGGCAGTCTGTATTTTGCTGGTTAATTATCTTAATGCTTACTTCCTGCAGTTCTTCGAAAGCACCTTCAAAAAAGGGCGCTTATTACCTGGATGATGGCCCGCCAAAAGGCAGTGTTGACCTGACTTCTGTTAAGGATGCTGTTCCACACTCAGAGCCTTTTAGCAAAACGGGAAATAAACCTTATGTCGTTTTTGGTAAACGATACGTGCCACTAAAATCTAATACAGGCTTCAAACAAAAAGGCACCACATCCTGGTATGGTAAGAAGTTTCATGGCAAACGTACCTCCAGTGGCGAGGCCTATGATATGTATAAAATGACAGCTGCACATACGGTGCTTCCTATCCCCAGTTATGCACAGGTGACAAACATCAACAATGGCCGTAGCGTTATCGTTAGAATTAATGACCGCGGCCCGTTTAAACATAACCGGGTGATGGACCTTTCCTATGCAGCTGCACTAAAACTGGATGTGGTAAAGACAGGAACCGGGGAGGTTGCGATTATTGCAATCAGTGAAAATAAACCAACCAGCAAGAAGCTGGTATTAGAAAAATCAGAACAGCAGGTGTTTATTCAGATGGGTGCCTTTAGCAACCAGGATTCAGCCTACAAGCTGCAGAAGCGACTGCAGGCAGATGGTTATTCAAGCGTAGATGTCGAACGTGTTGAGCGAACTGGCCTCAGCTTATATCGGGTAAGGCTGGGGCCCCTGCAGAAACTGGATGATATTGATTTTATAATGGGTGACTTGCAACATGCCGGTTATAGCGATGCACAAATTATTGTGGAAACAACAAAATAGAGATTTACAAAAAAGGAACACGCAAAGAATGAAAAACCTGTCACTTATTATGGGCCTGTTAGCCCTGGCTTTTTCGCTATCCACATTTGCTAAGGATCAACAGAAAATCGCTAACGCCAATGTGGCGCCCCCGGTTATTAATGGTTCTTCCTGGCTGCTTATTGATAGCGACAGTGGTGCAACCTTAAATGCCGGTGACCCTGACATGCAGATTGAGCCAGCCAGTCTGACAAAATTGATGACGGCTTACATCGTCTTCAGAGAACTTGCTGAAGGTCGGCAGAATCTTGATGACATGGTTTTTATCAGTGAGAAGGCGTGGCGCATGGAAGGCTCTCGAATGTTTATCAAGGTCAATAGCAGAGTGAAACTGGAAGACCTGATTAAAGGCATGATTATCCAGTCAGGAAATGACGCAACTGTGGCCCTGGCCGAACACGTAGCAGGGACGGAAGAGTCTTTTGTCAGTTTGATGAATAAAGTTGCAGCAGAACTTGATATGCAGGGAACACACTTCGTTAATAGCTCTGGTATGCCGGGAGAGGGGCATTTAACAACGGCTAGCGATCTGGCTAAACTGACACGCGCATTGATTAATCAGTTTCCGCAATACTACAAGTATTATTCAATCAAAGAGTTTACCTGGAATAATATTAAACAGGGAAACCGAAATTTATTGCTCTATCGCGACCCGACTGTGGATGGTGTCAAAACAGGACATACTGAATCAGCAGGATATTGTTTGATAGGATCAGCTGAGCGAGAAGGGATGAGGTTGATTGCTGTTGTTACCGGCGCAGAAAGTAAGCTGGCACGGGCCGAAATGGTTCAGAATCTACTGAATTATGGTTTTAGAAATTATATTACCCGGGAAGTTTATCCGGCGGGCAAGCTGATCCAGAATGTGGATGTTTATAAGGCTTCAAGTAATTTTGTTGCTGTAGAATCAGCTGACAAAATATCATTAACGGTACCTCGGCGAGGAAGTTCAGAGCTTACGCAAACGGTCACTATTCCTGATTATGTCACTGCGCCAGTTGATCGTGGCCAGGTGCTGGGTAATATTGAATTCAGTGTGCAGGGCACCACTCTGGGCAAATACCCATTAACAGCAACAACAAACATACCGGAAGGTGGTATTGTTGACCAGCTGATCGGCACCGTTATGCTATGGATCGAATCATTCCAGGCTGAATTTTAAGTAAAAACAGGATATCTACTCTTTATGGCAGTTGAAGAAGTCTATTTGAATGGAAAATATCTGCCTGCAGCAGAGGCTTCGATATCAATTTTCGACCGGGGTTTCATCTTTGGTGATGGGGTCTATGAAGTTATCCCAGTTTATGGTGGCAGGCTATTTCGCCTACATCAGCACCTTGATCGTCTGCGCTATTCTCTCGCTGAAATCCGCCTGCCGATTTCATTAAGTGATATAGAAATAACTCAGATATTTGAGCGTCTGCTCAACAATAGAAGTGACGACGCATCTGTTTATTTACAAATTACCCGCGGCAGTGCTCCCCGCAACCATGCCTTTCCCGAACAAATGACACCCACAATACTCGCCTATGCACAGGATTTAGTTTATCCAGACGAGGCTTACCGGGAAGCAGGGGTCCGTGCAGTGAGTTTTCCTGATCAGCGTTGGGAGCGTTGTGATATCAAATCAGTTTCATTGCTGGCAAATGTACTGGCCCGGCAGTTTGCCCACGAGCACGGTGCCGCTGAAGCCGTTCTTTTTCGTGATGGAAAACTGACAGAAGGTGCGGCGAGTACCTTGTTTGTAGTACATGATGGACAGCTGCTGACGACGGCCTCCGGGCATAGCATCTTGCCAGGCATTACACGTGAACTGGTGCTTGAGCTTGCCTGTGACCACGGCTTGCGGTGTCAGCAGACTAATATTTCAGAACAACAAGTGAAACGGGCAGATGAACTCTGGCTGAGCAGTTCGACAAAAGAAATACTGCCCATTGTTCAACTGGACGGGAAAGCGGTTGGCAGCGGAAAGCCGGGTCCACATTACCATCAAATCATTAAGCTTTATGATGAGTTTAAAGATAAATTCAGAAAGGGTGAGGTGTCATGACTGACAAACAGGAAGAAGAACTTGGCAAGCTTTCCTTTCCCTGCACCATTGGCATCAAGGCAATGGGCCGTCAGGCCGACGACTTTGAACACAAAGTTAAAGACATAGTGGCGAGTCATACCGAACCGGGTGCCATTGTAGAGGTCAGATGCATAGAAAGTAGAAGTGGTAACTTTCATTCCGTCACCTGCGAAGTGAAGCTGGAGAATCGGGAGCAGATGGAAGCGATCTACCAGACTCTGCATGACCACCCGGATATCCTGATGACATTGTAGGCCACAGCTAAAAGCAATGAGTAATGACGATGCCACATGGCCTGTATTGATTCGTCAATTCACAAACCCTCAGGATTACACTGCCTGCTGGCAGGATATGAAAGCGTTTACGCGGGCAAGAACTATTCATACGCCTGATGAAATCTGGCTACTGGAACATGAGCCGGTTTTCACCCTGGGGATTAGGGAAAATGCTGGCGACATACACGATGTGGGTGATATACCGCTGGTAAAGACTGATCGAGGAGGTTTGGTTACCTACCATGGGCCAGGCCAGATAATCGTTTATCTCATGCTGGATCTAAGAAGCTTAGGAATCGGGCTGAAAAATTTGGTCAATGCGTTGGAGCAGGTCACGATTGATCTGCTGAATGAATATGGAATCTCTGCATCAAGACTGGAGAATGCTCCTGGAGTCTATGTCGATGGTAGAAAGATCGCTTCCATTGGCCTGCGTGTTCAACATGGCCGTACATACCATGGTCTTAGTCTGAATGTGGATATGGACTTGTCACCGTATGACCGGATCGTCCCCTGCGGTCTGAGTGGGATAAAAATGACCGATATGAAGACCCTGGGAGCGTTAGCAGATACCCATCGTATAGGCAGACAGTTCGTAGAGGTGTTGTCCAGCAAGCTGGGATATAATGCTGTTTATGATGAGATCTCACAATATTTAACCAGTGACAAAGTGACCAGTGACCGGTAAACGAACTAGTATACAAAGTGGCAGTTTGTCAGCGCCCTTGCCAGAAGGCGCGCAGAAAGGGCAGGCTAAGACCGCGCGTATACCGGTAAAAATTGAACCGACAACGGAGTTTCTCCGTAAACCGGAATGGATCCGCGTTAAAGCACCGGTGACGCCTGAAGTTATCCGTCTGAAAAAAGTGCTGCGCAAGCAGAGTTTGCACACAGTCTGCGAGGAGGCCAATTGCCCTAATTTAGGTGAATGCTTCAGCAAGGGCACTGCCACCTTCATGATACTTGGCAACGTCTGTACACGCCGCTGTCCTTTTTGCGATGTGGCACATGGTAGACCCGATGCTGTCGATGAGAACGAGCCGGCAAAGCTTGCGGCAACTGTAGC
>JAUVSB010000122.1 GCA_030597275.1 Gammaproteobacteria bacterium | reverse complement strand
GGTTGCAAGATAATGTCACCGCCAAAATTATCGCTGCCCTGCAACTAAAAATAAGTGATCGTGAACAGCAACAACTTGCCATTAAATATACCAACAGTTTTGAGGCCTATGATCAATTTCTTCAGGGCTGGCAATATTTTTGGAAATATTCAAAAGAAAGTAATTTGCTGGCGAAAGAATATTTTAAACAGGCTATTGAGCTCGATCCAAAATTTGCACGCGCCTATGCGAACCTGGCCTTGTCATATGCTTACGATGTTTTGAGTGGCTGGACAAGCACACCTGATGATTACCTAAAAAAAGCTGAAGACCTCTCACAGAAGGCCGTTGAGTTAGATGATGATTTAGCACAAGTCCACTGGGCCGTTGGCTTTACGGCTTTGATTAGTCGCCGATACCAGTTCGCACTGTCTGAGTCACAAAAAGTCATTGCCCTGGATCCTAATAATGCCGATGGCTATGGATTGCTCGCGACAACATTAAACTATGCGGCGAAACCTCAGGATGCCCTGGTGTATATGCAAAAAGCGATGCAGCTTAATCCGCATCATCCCTCAGTTTATAAAATTATTATGGGTGAGATTTACTTTAATCTGCGTGATTACGACAATGCAGTTAAGCAATTTGAGTACGCCCTGGAACGAAATCCAGGTAGCCAGGAATCACGACTGTGGCTAGCAGCTTCCTATGCTCACCTGGGTCGTATAGATGATGCAAGCTGGCAGTTGGATCAGATACGCAGTGAAGATCCCACATTTTCAGTCACAAAAATTGAAACAGTCATTCCCCTAAAAGACCCCATGCAACTAAAACATCTGCTCGATGGCTTATATAAAGCCGGATTGAAATAGCCTTAGGTATTACGTAAGTCATAAAGCAAAACACGAAAAACATATTTTCTCATTCCCCCTGTATTTTCCCCATCAGCGGCCGCATCGCATGCAACATGTTTGAGAACAGTTGAGGGGTGTTCTTTTCTTCCTTTGCCAATAACTGCTTCATGTGTTCACGCTGAGTTGGCTTGCTGAAACAGGCCGGGCAATTATCAGCAATCACCGGCAGTTCCGCGGCTTCCGAAAATTTAGCCAGCTGTCGTTCCCTGACATAAACCAGCGGTCGGATCACCTGCAGGTCTCCGGCATCAATCGTGTAGGAGGCTTTCATAGTACGCAGGCTGCCACCATGAAAAACACTCATCATAAATGACTCGGCCAGATCATCCAGATGCTGGGCCAGCACCAGTTTGTTGCAGTTACTTTTTCTCGCAGCGCTATACAATATGCCGCGCCGCATGCGTGAGCAGTAGGCACAAAAGGAATCACGGCCCATATTTTCCTGCGCCTGCTCTGCGATTTCCTGTTTCTGGTAGTAATAATCTATACCGAGCCCGGCAAGGTAGTCTTTTAATGGTGAAGGATCGAAACCTTCTATGCACGGGTCGACCGTTGCCACCGCAAGCTCAAACTTAACCGGGGCGTAGGTCTGCAAATGCCGCAACAGGTGAAGTAGAGATAATGAGTCCTTGCCGCCACTTAGGCCTAACAACAAACGATCACCCTGCTGAATCATCTGATAGTCAGCAATCGCTCTGCCCACCGGCCTGAGCAGCTTCTTTGGCGGCTTAATCAGTGGTTTTTCCGGTAAATCAGGACTTTTCCCAGAAATATCAGAATGTTCTCCCATTTTCACCACAGACATAGTCAGGATGCACCTTTGTCAGGAAACTGGTAGAATTGCCGGTCTTTTTTTACAGAATGATAGAGTGCGGTATTTTTCATGGCTAAAGACTTTCTATTTACATCCGAATCAGTATCAGAAGGACACCCGGACAAGGTTGCAGACCAGGTCTCCGATGCCATCCTTGATAGCCTGCTGGCAGAAGACCCTTATTCACGTGTTGCCTGTGAAACACTGGTCAACACGGGCATGGCTGTTATTGCTGGCGAAATCACCACCAACGCGAATATCAACTATAGCGAAATTGTCCGCAAGACCATAGTTGATATCGGCTATGATTCGTCAGATATCGGATTTGACGGTAAATCCTGTGCCGTACTGATTTCACTGGATAAGCAGTCAGAAGACATTGCCGCTGGCATCAATACCGGCGAAGGCATCGACCTCGACCAGGGTGCTGGCGACCAGGGCCTGATGTTTGGTTACGCCTGTGATGAAACAGACGTACTGATGCCCTTCCCGATCCACTACGCCCATCGCCTGGTACACAAGCAGGCAGAACAGCGAAAGAACGGCAATCTGTCATGGCTGCGTCCTGATGCAAAATCCCAGGTCAGTGTGCGTTACATTGATGGCGTACCCAGCCATGTTGATACGGTGGTACTGTCGACTCAGCATTCACCCGACATCGAACACAAAGATCTCGAAGAAGCCATTATCGAAGAAGTCATCAAACCCGTCATTCCTGCTGACATGATTAGCAAGGAAACCCGTTTCATGATTAACCCGACCGGACGTTTTGTCATCGGCGGTCCAGTAGGTGATTGCGGCCTGACAGGACGCAAGATTATTGTCGACACGTATGGCGGCAGTGCCCGTCACGGTGGCGGAGCATTCTCTGGTAAAGACCCAACAAAAGTTGATCGGTCGGCAGCCTATGCCCTGCGCCATGTCGCCAAAAATGTGGTTGCTGCAGGCCTGGCTAAACGCTGTGAAGTGCAGGTGGCCTATGCTATCGGCGTTTCAGAACCTGTATCACTGCTGGTCAATACCTTTGGTACTGGCAGCATCCCTGAAGAACAGATCGAGGCACTGGTACGGGTACATTTTGATTTGCGCCCCCGAGGTATCGTTGAGGCACTGGACCTTTTGCGTCCAATCTATCGTGACAGCGCTGCCTACGGTCATTTTGGCCGAACCGAAAAGCAGTTCAGCTGGGAAGCGCTGGATAAAGTAGAAGCCCTGCGCAGTGACGCAAACATAAGCCAGGCTGCAACGGCCTGAGCCATACATTAAACATACATTTAAGTTTACGAACACCACGAACATATAAAGAGGATAGCAATGAGCGTACAACCAGTTGAAAACCTGACACCGGATTACAAGGTCGCTGACATGAGTCTGGCTGAATGGGGACACAAGGAAATCAGTATTGGCGAAGTTGAAATGCCTGGCCTGATGGCTTTGCGCGATGAATACGGTGAATCAAAGCCTCTCAAGGGAGCGCGTATTGCTGGCTGTCTGCACATGACCATTCAGACCGCTGTCTTAATTGAAACACTGGAAGCGCTGGGTGCAGAAGTTCGCTGGTCTTCATGTAATATCTTTTCTACCCAGGATCAGGCCGCTGCAGCCATTGCTGATAACGGCACACCCGTTTTTGCCTGGAAAGGTGAGACAGATGAAGAATTCTGGTGGTGTATAGAGCAGACCATATTTGGCCCTGACGGCTGGCGCCCAAACATGATTCTTGATGATGGCGGTGATCTTACCCTGCTGATGCATGAAAAATATCCTGAATTGCTCGAAGATGTCAGAGGGATCTCCGAAGAAACCACCACCGGTGTTCATCGTCTGTATGAAATGGCCAATGAAGGTAAACTGCTTACCCCTGCCATTAACGTTAATGATTCAGTGACCAAATCAAAATTCGACAATCTCTATGGTTGTCGTGAATCTCTGGTTGACGGCATCAAACGTGCCACCGACGTCATGATTGCGGGCAAGATCTGTGTCGTACTTGGTTATGGCGATGTAGGCAAAGGCTGTGCCCAGGCATTTAAAGGACTGGGTGCTACTGTCATGGTCACTGAAGTCGACCCAATATGCGCCCTGCAGGCCGCTATGGAAGGCTACCGCGTCGTCGATATGAATGAAGCCTGTGCCTATGGTGACATCTTTGTTACGGCTACCGGCAACCTTGATGTGATTACGCATGATCATATGCTGAAAATGAAAAATGAATCCATCATCTGCAACATCGGACACTTTGATTCCGAGATTGCTATCGCATCACTGAAAGAATACACATGGGAAAATATCAAACCACAGGTTGACCATGTCATCTTCCCTGATGGTAAGAAACTGATTGTTCTGGCCGAAGGCCGTCTGGTTAACCTCGGTTGTGCTACTGGCCACCCTAGCTTTGTTATGTCGGCTTCATTTACCAACCAGGTCATTGCACAAATTGAATTGTGGAATAACCCGGATAACTACGAAAATATCGTCTACGTCCTGCCTAAAAATCTCGATGAAAAAGTCGCACGCCTGCACCTGGAAAAGATTGGTGTGGCTCTTAGTGTGCTTAG
>JAUVSB010000089.1 GCA_030597275.1 Gammaproteobacteria bacterium | reverse complement strand
TGCTGCACGGTGACAAGGTTATGGTGCGCGCGGTGGAAGGGGATCGCCGAGGCAAACTGGAAGGCAGTATTGTTGAGGTGCTGCAGCGCAATAATGTAACCGTTCTTGGCCATTACCATCTGGACAGTGGTATAGCTTATGTCATTCCTGATGACCGAAGAATCGGGCAGGACATACTGATTCCGCAGGGGCAGTCAGCCGATGCTAAACACGGTCAGATCGTCGTCGCGGTAATAGACCGTCAGCCTGACAAGTATAGTCAGCCAGTAGGGCACATCTCCGAAGTCCTGGGTGAGCACATGGCTCCGGGCATGGAGATAGAGATAGCCACCCGAAAATATGAATTGCCCTATATCTGGCCCGATGAAGTCAGCAATAAGGTAAAAAGCTTGCCATCTAAGGTACAGGAAAACCAGGTAGAGGGACGGCTGGATCTGCGCGACTTGCCACTTGTTACCATTGATGGTGAAGATGCACGTGATTTCGATGACGCTGTTCTTAGCCGCAAGACTGATTCGGGCTGGCAGCTTATCGTTGCCATTGCCGATGTTGCATCCTACGTTAAAAAGGGACAGGCACTCGATAAGGAAGCGGTTAAACGGGGCAACTCAGTGTATTTCCCGGAACAGGTAATACCAATGTTACCGGAGCAGCTGTCCAATGGTCTGTGTTCACTCAACCCGGATGTTGATCGACTGTGCATGGTTTGTATCATGGAGATAGATAAGTCCGGTGATATATCAGACTGGCGCTTTGATAATGCCATTATGAGATCACATGCCAGATTGACCTATACCAAAGTGGCATCCATCCTCGTCGATGGTGATCCAGAATTGATACAGCGATACGCGGCAGTGTTCGGAGCACTGCAAAATCTTTACGATCTGTATAAGCTACGCAATCAGTGGCGCAGCAAGCAGGGCATGATGGATCTCGATATGCCTGAAACCCGTATCATCTTTAATGAACAGCGCAAGATCGAGGCGATAGTGCCGCAGGTGAGGAACGAGGCGCACCGTCTTATTGAGGAGTTTATGCTGGCCGCCAATGTCTGTGCGGCAAGAACTATCTCTGATGCTAACTATCATGGTCTTTATCGCGTGCATGAGGGGCCAACCGAAGAGAAACGGGACAACTTGCGTAAGTTCCTGTTTGAGATTGGACTGAGTCTGGGTGGGGCGGATGATCCTGACGTTACTGACTATTCTCGTCTGCTGGCTGATATGTCACAAAGGGATGATGCCGAGGTAATCAAGCCGATGGTTCTTCGCTCATTAAGTCAGGCCCGTTATGAGCCGGCATGCGATGGGCACTTTGCCCTTGGCTTCACACATTACACCCACTTCACTTCACCCATTCGTCGTTATCCCGATCTGCAGGTTCACCGTACCTTGAAGGCAATATTACTTAAGAAGCCTTCACCCTATAGTGAACTGGAACTGGTTGAACTGGGCGAACATTGTTCGATGACTGAGCGCCGGGCTGATGATGCTACACGTGATGTAATGCGCTGGCTGAAGGCAGAATATATGGTTGATCGGGTAGGTGAGGAGTTCAGTGGTGCCGTAAGCGGCGTAACTGGGTTTGGTCTGTTTGTGCAGCTGGATGATATTTACATCGACGGCCTGATTCATATCACTGCGCTGGGTAATGATTACTTTCAATTCGATGCGGCAAAGGGTCGTCTGACAGGTGAACGTACACGTCAAAGCTATCGTCTGGGCGACAAGCTGCAAGTCACCGTAGTACGAGTGGATGTCGATGAAGGCAGGATTGACCTTGAACTGGCAGGAAAAGCTTCAACATCCAAATCAGATAAAAAGCCACTCAGTGGACGAGAAAAGTTCATGAGTAAAAAGCCTAAAAAAGGTACAAACAAACACGGCACGGCAAAGCGTGGTAAAACATTATCTCGAAACAAGGGTGGAAAAAAGAGCACAAAGAAAGCTAAAGCCAGGAAAAAATCCAGGAGATAATCATGGCTGAAGAAATTCTTACAGGCATTCATGCCGTAATGGCAGTTCTGGAACTGAACCCCGACCGCGTGCGCCAGGTTTATGTCAATGAGAAAAGAAGAAACAATCGCCTGGATCCAATCCTCGAGAGCGTGTCTGCTAATCATTTGTTACTGAAAGAAGTCTCCCGAGACAAGCTGGACCGACTGGCTGACAACCAAATTCACCAGGGAATCATCGCGCGTTGTGAAGCACTGCCTGCACGTGCTGAAGCTGAGCTCATATGGGACGTTAAAGCCCTGAAGAGGCCTGCCATGCTGCTGGTGCTGGACGGTATTCAGGATCCGCATAATCTGGGTGCCTGTATCCGTACCCTGAACGGTGCTGGTGGAGATGGAATAATTATACCAAAAGATCGTTCTGCGCCGGTGACATCCGTGGTTCACAAGACCGCCAGCGGTGCTATGGAAAAGACACCAATCTTCACCGTGACAAATCTTTCCCGTACCTTGCAGCAACTGAAGGATGAATGTGGCTTGTGGATCTTTGGTACCAGCGATAAAGCTGAAAAAACCCTCTATGAAGTAAACTTTACCGTTCCATTCGCCCTTGTGCTTGGTGCAGAAGGCAAGGGCATGCGGCGACTGGTAACAGAGCATTGCGATGAACTGGTCTCGATTCCTATGAAGGGGACAGTCAGCAGTCTGAATGTTTCAGTGGCCAGTGGCGTTTGTTGTTATGAAGCCGTGCGGCAACGGCAGTTGTAGGAAAAATATTTTAGGTCTTACGTTTTAGGTGTTACGTAAAACCAAAATCGTAATACTTGTTCCTGATTCATCGCGCCGGGCGACGCTCCTACATTAAAGCCCAAAATTCTCTAACCTGGCTCTTTGCCACCTGGCACTGCTCACCAGCCAATCGTTGCCAACTGCTACAAGCTCAATATCAAAACGATAAAGATCAGCGTTCAGGTCAATCAGAGCTTCTGATTGTTCAACAGGATCCCCGGTCATCCCCACATAGACAGTGACACTGGCACTGCTAGCATCATCACTGAGTTGTATGGTGCTGATACGTGTCAGCAGATGGATAGACTGGTGTCCCTGAAAATAGAACAAAAGAGCCCGCAGTACAGCACGCCTGTTGCCATTCCATTCATCCTTGTATTCGCTGTCTACCAGTTCTTTTACACTGTCCAGCGATCGCTGCTCAACAGCCGCCTCCATTGCTGAAACCATGCTTCGTATTCGCTCTTCGGGACTGTCCGTTTCCTGATTACAGGAGCTGATTAGAAAAATACTGGAAGTAGCGAGGATTATTAAAAAGCGTTTAACCATCATGCTATGTTAGCACAGAGAAATCGGTTTTAGCCTGATATGATATTGCCATGGAGAAAGGTGAATGAAGAAAGAGATAAAGCGTTGTGAGTGGTGTACGGGCTCAGACATTGAGAAGGCCTACCACGATGATGAGTGGGGCGTACCATTACATGATGACCAGAAATTGTTTGAATTTCTTATCCTGGAAGGAGCACAGGCAGGCCTGAGCTGGGTGACTGTTTTGAAAAAAAGGGATCATTACCGTAAAGTTTTCGATCAGTTTGATCCTTCACGGGTAGCAGAATACTCAAATGAAAAAATTGAGCAGCTACTACTTGATCCCGGGATTATTCGTAACCGGCTCAAGGTTTCATCTGCTGTTAGCAATGCCCATCTATTTCTTGATGTACAGTCAGAATTTGGCAGTTTTGATCGTTATATCTGGCAGTTTACCGAGGGCAAAGCGATACAAAATAAATGGCGTTCGATGTCTGAAATACCGGCTAATACAGCTGAATCGGATGCCATGTGCAAAGATCTCAAGAAACGTGGTTTTCGCTTTGTCGGCACCACTATTTGCTATGCCTTTATGCAGGCAACAGGTATGGTAAATGACCATACTGCAGAATGTTATCGATATTCTGAGTTATGCTAAAACTATGACAAATAATAGAAAGCGTACTGTTACCCTGATTCGCCATGCCAAGTCATCATGGAGTGATCCATCATTCACTGACTTCGAACGTCCGTTGAATAAACGGGGGGTCCGTGATGCACCACGTGTCGGGACAGCTTTGGAGCAAGCCGGTATTTCATTCGATAGAGTGCTATGCAGCGACGCGCAGCGCGCCCGGCAGACCCTGTCACTGTTAAGGCAGGGTATAGAGATTGATGAGAAAAATATTGAGTACCGCCATGATATGTACGGTGCCAGTGCTGATCATTTACTTTCCTGTATTACAGGGCAGCCTGATTCTATCAGTAACATAGCATTGATCGGGCATAATCCGGGTATGGAAGATCTGGCTTATAAGCTGGCCGAAGAGCCAGTAGGCTCTATGCAAACCTGTTGCGTCGTTCATTTAGAGTTTGATTCAGATAAATGGACTGATTTTTATCAGGCTGAGGGGAAAGTTGGCTTAATGATAAGGCCACGTGATTTGTAGTCAGTATATGCCTGAAATTGTTTATTCAATTATCCAGATATAGTCGTTATAATTTCTCATTATGTTACCAGGTCGTAAAAAATATTCGCCCAGCCCACGATTGATCTTGTTGATCAGTCTGATGCTGGTTCTCGGCTCATTTTTTTCTCTCGCCCACGCATCTCAACATCCATTCCATCAGGCGGACCAGAGTTGTGTGACATTTCTCTCCATTGAGAAGAATTCTGCGATAGACAGCCCTGAAGCAGGCATAAAAACAGGACCGTATTCTGCGCGATACACCGCTGTGGTCGGGCGCCAAATCGAAATTCAATCAACCCGCTTACCCTTCTCAATCCGAGCACCTCCCTCATTTTGATCGTCTGATTGTGTATTACCAGTCCAGCATTCAGGACTGTTTCCAATTAATGAGAAAAAAGGAGTACGGTGATGAAACATTTTTTTCTTTCCGTGGTTGCCATAACACTGGTGTATGTAACGAATCCAGCGTGGGCGGATGATCAGGAAATCGAGCAGCTACGACAGCAGCTAGAGCAACTCAAGCTGGACTACAACAGCAAGATTGAAGAACTTGAAAAACGACTGCAAGCTACCGAGCAGGCGAGACAACAAAAGGTATCGGCGGCGCCTGCGGAAGCCACAACAACCGTTGACTCAGCTACAAAGAATACGTTTAACCCCGATATTAGCCTGATCCTTGATGGCCGCTATAGTCATTTCAGTCAGGATCCAGCAGATTATGAGCTACCAGGTTTTATGCTTGGTGGAGAAGCCGGGCCCGGTGAACGCGGCTTTGGTCTGGGGCACAGCGAGCTGGTTATGAGCGCCAATGCCGATGACAAGTTTTATGGGCGCTTTACGCTGGCATTTGGTGTACATGAGGGCGAAACTGAGGTGGAAATCGAAGAAGCCTTCTTTGAGACTCTTGGTCTTGACTACGGTCTGTCAGTCAGGGGTGGGCGTTTCTTTTCTGACATCGGCTATCTTAATTCACAGCATGGGCACCAGTGGGATTTTACCGATGCACCGCTGATCTACCGTGGGTTATTTGGCAACCAGCTGATTGATGACGGTATACAGCTCAGCTGGCTGGCACCGACGGATCTCTACCTGTCATTCGGCTCCGAGCTATTCCGTGGTTCGAGATTTCCGCTGTCAGCAGAAACTGGCAATGACATTGGCGCCTACACGCTGTTTGCGAAAGCTGGTGGTGATATCGGGGACAGCAGCAGCTGGCTGGCGGGTGTGTCATATCTGGATACAGATTCGGTTGGCCGTGCGTCAACCGGGCATGGGCATGGACACGAAGAAGGCGACCATGTCCCACCGGCATTCAGCGGTGACAGCAAGACCTGGGGCGTAGATTTCGTCTGGAAATGGGCACCGAATGGCAATCGTCGACAGCGTAACCTGCAACTGCAATACGAATACTATCGACGTGATGACGACGGCATTCTCACTGAAGGTGCCGAATCAGGCAGCTATCAGGGGCAGCAATCAGGCTGGTATGCACAGGCTGTTTACCAGTTTGTCCCACGCTGGCGGCTCGGTTTACGTTACGATGCGCTCAACAGTTCTGCATCGGGATCTGATGCAGAATTGATTGAGGAGGCCGGTCTAGATAATGAAGGCCATAAGCCACAAAGATTCAGCCTTATGACTGACTGGTCAAATTCTGAGTTCAGTCGTTTTCGATTGCAGTACAATCGCGATGAATCCTCCCCGGTTGTCGATGATAAGTGGATACTGCAGTATATCCTGAGCCTGGGTGCCCATGGCGCGCACAAGTACTGAGGTAATGAG
>JAUVSB010000017.1 GCA_030597275.1 Gammaproteobacteria bacterium | reverse complement strand
TGCCGTGACAGAAAAATCTTTCTTCGGGTTATCTGGCTGAGCAATATATGAAAGATCAGCCTGCAACTTACCAGACAAATTGTCAGCCCCTGTCAACAGCCTGATGATCCTTGATAGATCAATATTTACCTGCCCTGTCAGTCCATTCATCCCGTCTGCGGGTTTCAATCTAACTGAAGCAGGACTTGCCTCATTTTCAGTAGATGAAAGTGAGTGCAAATTCAGAGAAAAACCTCTCTCCGGCGACATCTCAATACCCATCAGGTAACTTTCTTCTTTATTATCTGTAAGACTAATTTCCCCACTGAATTCTTTGCCCTGCTTATCAATGTCAACGGATGAACGTGATAACAACACACCATTTTCATCGACAACAGTGAGCTCATTTATAATAAACGAACGAGCAGGGATATATTCATCCCAGGGAGACCGGAGAAAAGCCAATAGCAATACAGGATCTGGCAATGCAGAATCACTTTTATTCACGGTGAGGCGGGTCAATACAGCATGATCAATGACTAACGAATCGACAGAACCGGATAGAAGGCCGGAAAAATGATAGTCTGCTTTCAGCCCCTGAAGTTCTATAGAAAACTCGTCGTTTGACAGGCGTATGCGTTCAACCGTCGCAGACTGTAAACCAATATTGCCCATAACAAACTCAATATCCGAATACCCTAGCTGCGTAAGCTGGTAATGGGTAAGGGGCACGATCAAACGAGGCAAACTTAACCAAAGCACAGTTATAATGAGTAAAAAACTCAATACTGTCAGTGATAACCTGAACAATAATCTCATGGTTTCTCTATTCTATATGAGAGTAGACTATTCTGTTCGAAAACATTCATTGTGACCAGACGTCTTTTGCTATAGATTTCGCAACATGCCTAAAAAAATACCCATAGAAGATAGCAGCCCCTGCATGCAATGCACCAAATCCTGGTGTTGTACCTATTTTACCCAGCACATAGAGACTCCACGCTCACGCGAGGACTTCGATGTCATCCTCTGGCAAATATCACATGAGCACACAGAAGCCTACAAGGACGAAGATGGCTGGTTTCTTCTGATGACCAACCCCTGCACCCACTTACTGCCAAATGGGGACTGCGGTATTTACGATGTAAGACCCAAAATTTGCCGCGATCACACCAGCGATAATTGTGAAAAAGACGGTCTGGCAGGAGAAGACGATTTTGAGCTCTACTTCAAAGATTATGACGCCCTGCGCAAATACTGTAAAAAGAAATACAAAAAATGGGATAAGTGGGAGAAGAAGAAAAAGTAAAACAATGTCATTCGGTCTTCTTCCGTTTCGCCCTCGGGTGCGCCTTATCAAAAACCTTTGCCAAGTGCTGAAAATCCAGGTGGGTATAGATTTGTGTCGTTGAGATATTCTGGTGGCCAAGCAACTCCTGTACCGCCCGCAGATCACCGCTGGACTCAAGCATATGGCTGGCAAATGAGTGCCTCAGCATATGTGGATGGACATTTCTGTTTATTCCCTGCCGAATTGCCCATTCTTTAAGCCGTTTTTCAACACTGCGCCTGGCCAGCCGTCCACCACGTTTGCTGACAAATAAAGCCTGCTCTGATTCTTTAGCAAGCTGAGGCCTGATAGATAACCACTGTTGTATAGCTGCCCGTGCATAACGTCCAACAGGCACGATCCGTGTTTTATTACCTTTACCTGTCACCCGTGCTTCACCTGCCGATAGATCAACATCAGGCAGATCCAGCGAAACCAGTTCTGACAGGCGCAAACCCGAGGAATAAAACAGCTCCATGATTGCCCGGTCACGAACAGTCAGGGGTTCATCGCCCTTCAAAGCCACCAGTTGCTGTACCGTATCGATATCGAGAGTATTGGGTAGTTTGCGCGGCCGGCGAGGGGCTTTGAGCAGTTCAAACGGATTGCTGGCAGCAAATTCTTCTCTGATCAGCCAACGGTAGAAGCTACGGCAAGCAGACAGTACCCGCTGAATGCTGCTACCCGAAAGACCGTACTGGTGCATACTGCCCAGCCATTTTCTGCCGAGCAGATTATCGACACCTGACCAGTTTGTTATTCCCTGATTATCGCAATAACGGGTCAGCCGCTTCAGATCCTGCTGATAAGCTGAAATTGTGCGAGGGGAGTTCCTTCGCTCGTATCGCAGATAGTCAAAAAAACTGTCGAGTTGTCTTTCAGCACTTGCGAGCATTTCAGCTCATCTCATTCTAATCTTTGCGATGGCGCATTAATGCAGCTGAAAACAGCTCGCCAAGACGTGTCAGAATTAGTGTGCCCATAGCTGGCGTAAAGCGGCTTTGTTCACTCGAGCCCAAAGCGATTAATCCTATGCGATGCGGTGCATCCAGTGCCAATAGCGCGCAGGATTTAAGCCTGGATGCCTCATCTCCAAACAATGAAACCATGAGCTCGTCATCAAGCTCCCTATGACAGCTGCATGGTTCTGTTCCCATGGTGTCAAGAATTGCTGTGTAGGCCTTGTCACTGAGGTTTGATGTCTGCAGATTTTCACCCTGGTATTCAGGTTTGATGTGAATGCTTACTGCGTCAATATCAAACAGTTTCTGCAAGTCTTCAGCCGCACCCTGAACCAATTCTGCGAGCCCGTTAGTACTGGACAGATGCAGGCTGTAACGATGCAGCTTTTCAGTAAGTTCTTCATTGGTACGGGCATTATTGATCAGGACATCCAGTCGTGCATCCAGAACGCTATTTTTCTCGCGTAATACTTCTACCTGGCGTTCTATCAATGAAACCATGCCGGCACCCGCCATATGCGGAACCAGCAAATTTTCAAGCAAGGCATCATGTTTTTGCAATAAGTCAGGATGTTTCTCGAGGTAGGCGACAACCTCCTGTTCGGTTATTTCTATATTTTCACTCTTGCTGCTGGGCTGCTTGCTCATAGTTTCTCCATCTCGTACGAACCCTCGTATACGTATTCTGCCGGTCCGGTCATAAAAACTGATTCCCCCTGTCCTGACCATTCGACCTGCAGTGTACCACCTCGCAGGCTCACTTCTACTGGACTATCGAGTAGGCCCTGTTCTATTCCTACTACTACTGCTGCACACGCTCCTGTTCCACAGGCCAGCGTTTCACCAGAACCACGTTCCCAGACCCGAAGTCGTATAGAGTGGCGATCTAGCACCTGCATATAAGCTGCATTAACCCGTTGCGGAAAACGTTGATGATGCTCAATCTCTGGCCCGGTTTGTGATACCGGCGCCAGATCAACATCATCGACGAGTTGTACTGCATGCGGGTTGCCCATTGAAACTGTGCCAATTTCTATCTCATCATTTTCGAGCACCAGGCGATAACTGCGCTCTCGCTGGTCTGAGATAAACGGGATTTTCTCAGGTTCAAACTCTGGCGCACCCATGTCAACACACACGCGACCATCATCAAGTAGTCGCGGGATAATAATGCCAGACAGGGTGCCTACGCGTATTTCTGTTTTCTCGGTGAGCCCACGATCGTAGACAAAACGTGCAAAACAGCGTGCGCCATTCCCGCATTGTTCAACTTCATTACCATCAGCATTGAAGATCCGGTAACTGAAATCCATATCCTCGGACAAGGGTGGCTCAACCAGCAGCAGTTGATCAAAACCAATACCAAAATGGCGATCAGCCAACTGCCTGATCTGCTCAGTGCTTGCGTTGAAACTGTGGACCAGGGCCTCAATAACTATAAAATCATTGCCCAGGCCATGCATTTTTGTAAAAGCGATATTCATGCGAATACTCTACCCTGCCCGGCTGCTTCAGAAAAGTCGAATTATGCTATTAATGAAAAATATTCGCTTCAGAATGTAGGCCTCTGTTTTATCAGTAGTAATACGAAAATTCGTGCTGGCGGCATGCAAATTGCTTAAGCATAAAGTAGTTGAAACTGCTCTTTCAGAGGACTATAAATAGAGTCATAGAAGCAAACTGAACACTGTACGCAACGTAATTTCAGCTTAAACATTCAATCGGGGGCACTATGAAAAACCATCCAGTACCGGCAATTGGCAAGTGGTATCTAGATAACGCAGATCATCAGTTATTTGAAATCGTCGCCATTGATGAAGAAGACGATACCATCGAAATCCAGTATTTTGACGGCTCTATTGAGGAGCTTGATAGTGAATTATGGAAAGAAATGGAATTGACCTCAGCCGCCCCTCCGGAAGACTGGTCAGGACCCTTTGACGACCTCGAAGCCGATGATATGCCTGACCCGGATAACCCAGTCGAAAAACACGAGTTTGGTCAGTATATAGATCAGATTTAAAAATCAGTGTTCAATACGCATCCATACGACCGAACCTATATTCCAGGTAGGTAGGATACTTCTTGTAAGCACCCGATAACACATACCTCATCACACCTTTCAGGCGATGCTGCCCGGCGACAGAGTCCAGCCGTATAATTTCCTTGCCAGCCTGATCAAAAAAGATCAGTGCAGGGGTGTAAAAAATTCCCAGCTTTTCTGCCCACTGTCGTGCCGTTAAATGTTCGCCAGCGGGAGTCATTACGGGTGCCTCTGTTGTGACGTCAAGCTGCACGACGTCAAACTGATCGATCAATTCAATCATACTGCTGCTGTTCAGCGGCTCTGTATGCAGGATATCGCAGGCATGGCAGTCCTTCTGCTCGAAAAATATAATCATCGGTTTCTCAGCTTTGAAATGACTGCGATCCAGAGCATAGGGAGGCTGCATGAAGAAAGGCTGGCCGTTCAGGTCCTCCTGTTCAAATTTTCCTGGTGGATCTGCCCTGTCCATGTATGCCCTAAGGGTTTCTTCCTTGTAAAAACCCTCGGCAACATATTTCAGGGCTGCGCGAAAAGCGTACGGCGGATAATATCCACGTAACCTTAAAGCAATGTCTCCATCGTGGTCATAAAAAATAAAAGAAGGGGTGAAGTTAGTTTGTTCGCGTATAGAATACTCACGTTCTGTCAAAACCACACCTTTTGGGTCAGTCACTTCACGGCTGTTCCAGATGTCCAGAGCAATAACATCAAAATGCTTACGCATGTATCGCTGAATATCCGGCGTCTTCAGGTTTACTTCCATTAGTGCTCTACAGTAGGCGCAGTCTTTCTGACCAAAATAAACAGCAATTCCTGATTTTTTTTCCTCTTTAGCTTCTTTCAGGTCATCTGACAAATCCAGAAAACTGGCTTTGAACCAGGCAGGGTGAATAACTTGATCAGGGACCGGCCGGTCATCGCTAAGGACATCAAATTCTTTATCAAATTCTTTATCAAATTCCTCGAACTCATCTGCAAAAACAGGGAAACACACCAGCAAACAGGCAAATCCGCTGATTATAAAATGAGATATTTTGTTACGCAGAGTGATCATTAATTAGTGGTAACCAGTCATATTCAGCATTACAAACAATGAACCAGGGGTTCAACAAATCCTTTTTATTATACTGCAGGTCTTCACCAGTCAGTTTGATAACCTGACCGCCTGCCGCATTCACCACTGCATGCGCAGCTGCCGTGTCCCATTCAGAGGTCAACCCAAGGCGGGGGTACAGATCCGCTTTACCTTCAGCGACCAGGCAGAGCTTGAACGAACTACCCATGCTAAGAATTTCAGCTTCGCCATGTTTTGCGTTGATACGCTCTATAACCTGCTCAAGGGCCTCACCACGGTGAGAACGGCTGGCAACAACCGTCGGCCTTTTACCGCTAAAATGACGAACAGTGATTACTTTAGTCACGCCATCTTTGCCTGTTCTCGATGCACCAACGCCTTCACAGCCAGTATAAAGTATCTCGTAAACCGGTGCATAGACCACCCCCAGTACCGGCCGATTTTCGCTGACCAGTGCAATATTTACTGTAAATTCACCATTTCTATTAACAAACTCTTTAGTCCCGTCCAGCGGATCTACCAGCCAGTATGTTTTCCATTTACGCCGTTCCAGCCAGGGAATTTCACGAGACTCTTCGGAGAGTATGGGCAGCTCAGGGGTTAATTGCTGCAGGGCATCACAAATCAACAGATGGGCGGCCAGGTCAGCCCGGGTCAATGGTGAACCATCATCTTTATGATCAACATCGAAGTCCTGCTGATAAACCTTCATGATTTCATCACCCGCTCGACGGGCTATATCGGCAACACTATCGAGGTAAACACAGGGAGAGCCGTTCATTCTAATCCTATTTGGTACCTTAAATGTTTATACATCAACATATTGGTTCATCAACATCAATGCGGTAAAAGACCCAGCGTATGGCCTAGTGAATACAGCGCCAGTTGATTACAGCCATCTATAAAATCATCATGTTCAAGCAACTCCCACATACGATCCAGCGGCCAACGCACTTGCTCTAGGGCTTCAGGTTCATCGCCGGGTAAGGGGTCAATATGTAAATCCATTGCCAGCATTATCGATGTCGTCCGATTAAAGTATGCAGGTGAAACAACGATGCTGCGCAGCAAACGGATGTTTGTGCTTGCCATACCAATTTCTTCCCTCAATTCGCGGGCAGCTGCCGCCTGTGGCCCTTCCCCCCGGTCAATCGCGCCTTTTGGAAAGCCCAGTTCATAACGTTCTGTCCCTACAGCGTATTCACGAATTAGAATCAGTTCATCGTCATCAACCGGAATTATTAGTACTGAACCGGGGGTATTACTCTGCAAGCGCTCAAACTGTACTTCATTGCCATTATTGAAACGCAGGTCTACCTGCTCAATATGAAACAGACGACTACGTGCAACACTGGTAACGGAAAGAATTTCGGGCTTTTTTGACATGATATGTTATTAAAACTGCTCTCTGCTATATTGCCGTAGAATTCATTACAATGAAAGGTCTAGTGAACATGAAAGCTACGTTACCAGGTGATCCACACAACGCAATATGCGCTACACTCGATCCCTCTCGATGGTTGTAACCAGGGGACAGTAAATGAATTCACTACAGCCGCCATGGACAGAAATTGATACCGTTTTGCTGGACATGGACGGGACCCTGCTAGATCTTCATTTTGATACGCACTTCTGGCTCGAACACGTTCCAGTTCGTTATGCTGAAGCGAACAGCCTGCCACTTGAACTTGCGCGCGAACAACTCATGAAGCGTTATCGCAAGGCAGAGGGGACGCTCGAATGGTATTGCGTCGATTACTGGTCGGACCAGCTCAAGCTGGACATTGAAATATTAAAACAGGAAGTTGACCATCTGATCAGCGTGCGCCCGGACGTCATTAGCTTCCTGCATGCCCTGGCCAACGCAGGTAAGAAACGTATCCTGGTCACTAATGCGCATGGTAAGAGCTTATCACTGAAGATGAAAAAGACGCCAATTGGCGACTATCTTGATGAAATCATCACGGCCCATGATATTGGTCTACCGAAGGAGCACTCTAGTTTCTGGGAGAAGTTACAGCAAAGGCAGCCTTTTTCAGCAGAGAATACACTGCTCATTGACGATAGTATAAATGTGCTTAATTCTGCAGAAAAATACGGTATCAAGCATCTGCGCGCTATTTTACAACCTAATTCAAAACTCGATCCTGACCCGCATGACCGATATATCCATATTGATCGTTTCGCAGAAATCATGCCATTGGCTGATCAGCCGGAGTAACCTGTATATCTATGTGAAAATGCCCAACGACAGTGTATCTCTGCTATCATAAATACGCTACAAATCAGCTAACAGGTACTACTATGTCGCAACAAATAAATGTTGATGTCGATACCCTGTATATCGAGTCAGAATCTTCACCGGCAAATTCACAGTACGTCTTTGCCTACACTATCACCATCACAAATACGGGTACTGAGGCGGCAAAGCTAATGACACGTCACTGGGTAATTACTGATGCCAATGGCCATATTGAAGAAGTCCGTGGTGATGGTGTAGTCGGCGAGCAGCCACACCTGAAACCAGGTGAAGGTTTCCAGTACACCAGCGGAGCAGTACTAAAAACACCGGTTGGCACCATGTCCGGCAGTTACCAGATGGTAACTGATAGTGGAAGTAATTTTGATGCGGAGATCCCGGAGTTTATCCTCTCCAGCCCCCGTACATTGCACTGATGTCTGAAAACACCGATGCCCTCAATCCTGCAGTCGACTCTGTGCGGGAAATCATGCAGCAATACAATGTACTCTGGGGAGAATAAAGTGCGTTACATTAAACGAATTACAGCCATGCTGTTACTGTCGACACCGGCATTCACTTTATTTGCCAATGAGGCAAACACCTATAACCGGGTCTCGTATCAGGTTACCGAGCAAAAAGAAGTGAGTAACGATGAAATCATGGTGACTATGGCCGTAGAACTGGATAATAAGGATGCCACAAAACTATCTGATGAAATTAACCGTGCGATCAAATCTGCCAACGACACAATTAATAACTACCCAGACATAAAAAGCAGCACTAGTGACTATTCAATTCGTCCCGTCTATTCACGCGACAAACACCTTGATCACTGGCACGGTGTTTCCTCTATCGTGCTCGTCAGCCAGAACAGCAAGGACATGGCGGCACTGGTGCAAATATTACAAAAAACTCTAATCATCAAATCGACCCGCTACAGTGTATCGCCTGATCGCAAGGAAAAAATTCAGACCAGTATGCTTGAAGCAGCCCTGAAAAAGTTTAATACGCAGGCAGCACTGATTAGTAAAAACATGGGCTTCAAAAAATACCGCCTGGTGAACCTCAATATCAATCACTCCGGTCAGCCGCCACGCCCAGTCTTTTCTATGTCCAGCGCCAGGGCTGTCTCCTCAGAGATCGCCGCCCCTACCTTTGAATCAGGCTACACCACGATTAAAGTAAATATATCAGGAACAATCGAGATGGAAGTAAGTCCATAAACAGAGGTCCGAGGTCCGAGGTCCACAGACGATACACAAATGTTAGAATTACAAGGTTTGCGACCTACGACCTATAACTAATACAGGCCAAACCATGAAACCATCAAAAACCATATTTTATATTCCAGCCTTGCTGTTACTATCGATCTCTGCCTTCGCTGGCCAGGCCAAAATCGTTGATGTCGAAGTAACTAAGAATAAGGATAGCTATCGATTCGATGTCACTCTCAGGCATGATGATGCAGGATGGGACCACTATGCTGATGGCTGGGAAGTGCTGTCACCAGAAGGCAAGGTACTGGGCAAAAGAGTACTTGCTCATCCTCATGTCAGTGAACAGCCATTTGCGCGCAGCCTGTCAGGCGTTCGCATTCCCCAGGGAGTGAGCAGTGTTTCTATCCGCGCACATGACTCAGTGCATGGTTATAACAAGGAAGTATTTGAGGTCGGCGTTCCTGGGCGTTAACAGTCACCTGATGAATCTAGTGTAGCGGGTAGCTTTTGGGTAAGCGGCGAAACAGCATCAGCTGCCCGTCTTCAGAACGAAACATCAAATGCCCGTCAGACATCCGATATTGCATGTACACGGGTTCTTCTCTATCCGCAATCTCTGCCTTGAGTATGCTGTTTTTTAGCTGGTATGTCCCTTTTAAGTCAGCATCCTTAGAACGTAAACGAAACCACGTGCTGCCCAGCTCCATATATTCTCCATTGACGCCTTGCCAGTGACCATGCAATGGGTTGTCGACCCCTCTTGATTGATATTGAAAATTACTGTCATAGCCGGAAACTGCAGGCCCCGCAGGAGCTGTTTGAGAAGATATTGGCGGCCTTATCTCAGGCCCCGTGGTCACAGGCTGCTGTACCAGTCCTTGCTGGCCGGGATTGACTATAATTGGCTGTAAAACGACCCGTGCCTGATCGGAAGATTGTGCCTGGGGCGGATATGTATCGTATGGGCCGGGAGTGTATGAACGGCTATATGGTGAATTCCGCGGGTACTGATTTCGGTAGTATGGATTACTGTAATCACGCCGGTAATAAGGCTGGTTGCTATAAGCATTCCCATAGTACGGGGAAGTGTATGGATTACTGTAGGTGTTGTAATAAGAAGTGCTATAAGGATTTGTGTAGGGATTGAGGTAAGCAGCTGAGCCAGGGTAACCGGGAGGTGAATACAGGCCCTGGATGTTATACGGCAAACCACTACCCCAGCCCGACTGATTACCAAATCCTGAACCGCCCAATAATGAATTACCGAGTAGTGGGTTTCCTAGCATAGAGCTGGCCAGAAGCGGGTTAGCTAATCCGCCACCCAAGCCTCCCAGTCTATAAGGGTTCATACCACCACTACCACCGCCCATCATCCACAGGAACATCTCCATCATGACCCGCATCATATCGGTCATTCCATTACTCGCCTGTGCCGGCACAGCAACACCGAACAGGCTAAACAAAATTACCAATTTACGAGCAAGCTTTCTCATGAATTATGTGACTAATCAGAATTCCGCATAAATTGTGGCACCGCCTGAGCGGCCTGGTGGATGTCATTATTATAATATTTTGTCTCTATGTCGACTTTCCTGAATTCCGATGGCTTGCCATCCTTGAAGGCCATGCTAGCACTCCACCATCCTGACGGGTAAGTACATTGCGGGAAAAACAGGCTGCTTATGTCATTATAGCCAACACCAGCCATACGGGATTGCATGCTCTCAATCAAACTCTTATGGAATAAGGGCGATTCACTCTGTGCGATCATAATGCCTTTTTCTGACAAGGCATTAAAACAGGCTCGATAGAAATCTTCTGAATATAATCTCGCAGCCTGCCCCACCGGATCCACTGAATCAACAATGATGACATCATAGCTGCCCGCTTCAGCCTGCTCAACAAATGCAACACCATCGGTGAAGCTGAAAATAGCACGTTCATCATTATTCGATTCACACAAGTCTGGAAAGTATTTTTCTGAGGCCCAGGTCACACGCTCATCGAGATCGACCTGGTGAACATGCTTGATCCCCTTATGTTTGAGCACTTCACGCAGGCAGCCACAATCACCACCGCCAATAATCAAAACTCTCTTTGGGTCCGGATGAGAACAAAGCACCGGGTGAGTCATCATTTCATGGTAAATGAAGTTGTCCCTGTCGGTTAGCATGATACAGCCGTCCAGCAGCATCAATCGGCCAAAACCGGTAGTCTGATAGATTTCCAGCTTCTGCCAGCCTGTTTGCTCCTCGTGCAATTTTTCAGAAAACTCCAACGACAGCGCGCAACCGTCATCCGAGTAAACTTCAGTAAACCATTTATCAGCGTTTAATTTCATCCTGTCTGGACACCTGATCCATAGCAAATAACGGGCGCCAATTATAACTGGTATTCCATGATAATATTACCGAATTCTAATTAAGACTCACAAAGCAAATAGCACTATGTCAGACTGGAGTAGTAAAAAATCTCTGCAAACCTACAACATCCTACGCTGGGGTAACGGATATTTTGATATCTCAGCATCCGGCCACCTACGGGTAACAGGAAATAACGACAAACATAACATTGATCTCTATGAAGTAGCTGAACTGGCTCAACAGTCTGGCTTATCGCTGCCATTGCTTGCCCGCTTCCCCAGGATAATTCATCAACGGGTCAATGAACTTTGCCAGGCTTTTGACGAGGCAATAGAAACTGCTTGTGTCAAAGCGAGATATACCCCGGTCTACCCTATTAAGGTTAACCAGAACCGCAATGTCGTTGAGGAAGTACTGAATACAGCCAGCGGCAGAGCTGGACTTGAAGCGGGCAGTAAACCCGAACTATTGACAGTACTTGCCCTGTCTCACAAGGGAGGAACAATCATATGCAATGGCTACAAAGACCGTGACTACATCCGCCTTGCCCTTGCCGGTTTACGCATGGGTTTACGTGTCTACCTGGTCATTGAAAAACTGTCTGAATTAGACCTTATAATAAAAGAAAGCAAAGCTCACAACATTCAACCACTCATTGGCATACGCCTGAAGCTCGCTTCAATCGCCAGCGGCAAATGGCAAAACTCCGGTGGTGATCGATCCAAGTTTGGCCTCACCTCCTCACAGGTATTATCAGCTATAGAACAATTGCGGGTCGCCGATATGCTCAGCAGCCTGCAGCTGTTGCACATCCACCTGGGCTCTCAAATCTCTAACATACGAGATATTCAGACAGGAATGGGCGAGGCATCTCAGTTTTTGGTGCAGTTGGCAAAGATGCATGTCGACATTAAGATTATTGACGTCGGTGGTGGCCTCGGCGTTGATTACGAAGGAACGGCCAGCCGCAGCGAATGCTCCGTCAATTATGGAGTCACGGAATACGCTACTAAGATAATAGATACTCTGGCAAATACCTGTAAACAGCACGAGATAAACATGCCGGATGTTTTCAGCGAGTCGGGCCGTGCCCTGGTTGCCCATCACGCTGTGTTAATAACCAATATCACTGAAGTCGAGAAACATGATTTCAATCTGCCAGGGAATGAAGGCAGTGAATTTGATTCGCTTACCGCATTTCAAGCCCTGGACAAGGCACTGGGTCAGGGCCAATCACTGCGCGAGGTCTATGCTGATCTGCACGATGCCCTGCAGGAGATACAGCTTAGATTTAATCAGGGTTTAATTAATCTTGATGAAAGAGCCAAAGCAGAACAATTTTACTATCAAATCTGCTCCAGGCTTCTGCAACGCATTGATCCGGCCAATCCATCATTACAAACAATGGCAGGTGAGCTAAAAGAGACCCTGGCCGACAAGGTTTTTTGTAATTTCTCACTGTTCCAGTCTATGCCAGATATCTGGGCGATTGATCAAATTTTCCCCATTGTTCCGCTGCAGCGTCTTAATGAGAAACCCGGGCGCCGGGCCATTCTGCACGACCTTACCTGCGACTCAGATGGCAGAATTGACCTCTATGTAAATCAGCACGGCATAGAAAATACCCTTGCCCTGCATGATATCAAGGCAGGCGAACGCTACCTGCTTGGTTTTTTTATGGTTGGCGCCTACCAGGAAACGCTGGGAGACATTCATAATCTGTTCGGTGACACAGCATCGGCTAATGTCATTCTAAATGAAGATGGCAGCATTCACCTTGAGCAGCTATATCACGGTGAGGATGTTGACCAGCTGCTAAGCCGGGTGGAATATGATCCTGTAAAAATACGACAGCAGATACTGAATAAGGCACTGGCATCCAGCCTGACGGAAGACGAACGCGAGGAGTTAATGGCTGAGTTACAGACCACCCTGCAGTCATATAGTTATCTTGTACATTAGTTTTTTCTTGTGCTGGCGCACGGCTGGGGTTTCATCCCATCCTGGCGGGTTCTTATTTAGTCTTGTGCTGACGCATGATCGAGTTTTTCGTCCTTCATGGACGAGTATCTTTTCTTTGCTTGTCCAAAGAAAAGGTACCAAAAGAAAGGACTCCCGACATGCTAGCCCTTCGGGTTCCCTGCGATGCTCGAATGAGCCGGCGGGGCGCGAACTCGCTACGCTCAAACAGGCGCACCCCGAAACCCCCGACTCATCCTGTGCTCCTCGGCAAGCCTGGACGGGAATTACAAGGCACTAGTCCCGCAGCACGGTTCAAAAATTTAGTTTAGCGCTGGCTTTGATGTTGTGTTTTTGGTGTTGGGTTTATG
>JAUVSB010000044.1 GCA_030597275.1 Gammaproteobacteria bacterium | reverse complement strand
CTGTCATGCCGTAATACTTGGAAAAGCTGTTGATGACAAAAACCTGGTCACCGCAACTCAGTGCGCTGGGAGCTTGCTGATCGTAAACCAGGCCATGATAGATCTCATCAACGACCAGGCTTGCCCCTTTTTTCTGCACCAGCTGATAAATGGCAGATAGCTCCTGTTGAGGTATCAGCGTACCGGTTGGGTTTGATGGACTGGCAATCAGTACAAGCCGGGTGTTTTCCTGCCAGTTTTTTTCGACCAGCTCAGCACTGAGTTGATAGTCCGTTTCTTCGTTGACCGCTACCGACTGGATATCAGCACTAAACAAACTGGCAATATGCCGGTTACAGGGATATCCCGGGTCGGCCAGCATGATTCCGTCACCGGGATTTAATAACAGTGCCATGACCAGCTGCAGTGCACCGGATGCCCCGGGAGTTACGACTATCCGATCGGGATCGATATTTGCCTGATCTGAATATCTGTTGGCGATAGCCGCCCTTAGCTCAGGCAGACCATTTGCAGGAGTATAGTGGGTAAGCTGATTATCCAGTGCCTGCTTGCCAGCCTCTACAACCATAGCTGGCGAAGGGAAATCAGGTTCCCCTATTTCCATATGGATGATCGATTTACCCTGTGACTCCAGTTCTCTGGCTTGCTGCAGGATCTTCATGACGTAGAAAGGCTCGATCTGCTGAGCTCTTTCTGACATTCTAGTAGCCATATTGATGCTCTCTAGCCGAAATTGCTGGTCAGGTAGTCGATACTGAGCATTGAGCCTTCAAAAGCCCCCTGAGGATCATCTATAAGCTCTACAGGATCGCCAGGGTCGCCTAGCTGGTCCAACACCAGTGCTGCACCGATAAACGGCTCCTCACGCGTATAAGCGTTCACCGTAATAATCACCGGTAGATCAGCCCCCCTGGCAGACAGGCATCCGTTTTCAGAATCCTCGAAAGCAACGCATTCTTCTGCTTTCCAGCCCATTTCTTTTAGTACCAGCTGGTAGATCTCAGGTGAAGGCTTTTTATTTTCGACAATATCACCGGCCGCGATAATATCGAACCAGTCCAGTGATTCTTCGCCTAAAGTACTAGTGAGTAAATATTGAATATTTGATGGTGCCGTGGTTGTCGCGATGGCCAGCCTTATTCCTGCCTCACGTGCCTCATTAAATAACCTTTCAACACCACTCCGCAATGGAATTAGACCGGTCAGCAGCATTTCCTTGAAAATCTTTGTTTTGCAGTAGTAAATGTCTGCAATTAGCTCTTCTATGGCACTATCAGCAGGGATTACAGGCTGATAGTTTTCTACAAAATACTTCATCCGTTCCTTGCCGCCACTGACAGTGAGCAATTCACCGTAGGTGGTTTCACTCCAGTTCCACTCAACACCGAGCTGTTCAAATGCCCTGTTGTAGGCAACACGATGCCCATTTCTCTCGGTATCCGCTAAAGTTCCGTCAACGTCAAATATCAATGCTTTCAGTGACATACTAATTTTTCCACCCCACTATTAAATAATCCTTGTTGCAACACACCATATAAATCTGCTATATGTTCGCGTCGTTAATTTTTCAATGGATTATCGCAGGAGATGCTACATGGCGGCCAGCAAAAAAACTGACCCTACAGATATACTGATTCACGGTATTAAACCCTATACTGCAAAAAAGGGTGAAGAGTACATGAACCCCAAGCAACACGAGCATTTTCGAAATGTTCTGACCGCCTGGCGGCAGGAATTGCTTGATGAAGTTTCACGCACAGTGCATTCCATGCAGGATGAGACTGAAAATCATCCAGACCCCAATGACAGGGCCAGCCAGGAAACAGATATATCACTGGAATTGCGCAGCCGCGACCGCGAACGCAAACTGATCAAGAAAATTGATGAATCAATTGATTTCATCGAAACCTCTGATTACGGCTATTGTGACTCGTGTGGGGTAGAGATCGGCATTCAGCGCCTGGAGGCACGCCCTACTGCGACTAAGTGTATCGATTGCAAAACACTGGCTGAAATCCGCGAAAAACAACTCGCCTGATCCCCAAACAGAGCATACTTCTGTTTGACCCAATATTCACTCAGCAACAAAACACCATGCCCTTTGAAACGGCATGGCTGTTTCGTAATCCACATTTTCAGACCATCTGGCCTGCATTCTTTCGCAGCGTACCTAAACCTCCCTATTCACGGGAACGCATAGAACTGGAGGATGGCGATTTTATCGACATAGACTGGTGCGGCGAATGTAAAAGTGATGCACCAGTAGCCATACTGTTCCATGGATTGGAGGGCAGCTCGAACTCTCCGTACATACAAGGCCTGGTCAATGTACTCAGCCAACAGGGCTGGTGCTGTGCAGCGATAAATTTTCGTGGCTGTAGTGGTGAATTAAACCGACTACAAAGAAGCTACCATTCAGGTGCAACAGATGACCTTGACGAAATTATCACTTTTTTAAGTAAACGCCACCCTGATTCAGCCCTATACGCTATCGGCTTCTCCCTGGGCGGCAACGCCCTGCTAAAGTGGTGCGCAGAAACGGGCAAACAAAACCCACTAAATGCCGCTATCGCCATTTCAGTACCCTACCATCTCGCTATCGCGTCCAGCACTCTCGATAGCAAAGACTTCTTCAGCAGTCTCTATCGCTGGCGCCTGTTAAGCAGCTTGAAGAGCAAGGTTTTGCTAAAAATACAGCGGGGTAACATGAAATTTAATATCACTGATATACAGTGCATAAACAGCTTATATGATTTTGATGATCGGGTCACCGCCCCTTTACATGGCTATAAAGATGCTGACGATTACTACCGCCGGGCAAGTAGCTACTCACATCTGGATAAAATTCGGATACCAACACTTTTGCTGCATGCGCTAGATGATCCATTTATGAATAGCAGTGCAATTCCAAACATTACTGATGAATCTTGTTTAGTCAAACTTGAGCTCAGTCAAAATGGTGGTCATGTTGGTTTTTATCAGCCATCTTTTACCGGCAGCAGTTATTGGATTGAAACGCGTATTGCTGAATTTTTGAGACAGCAGCTATAAAAAAAGGGCCTTACGGCCCTTTTGCAAAAACTTTACATACTGATCAACAATCAGGCTGCATCTTCATCGCTAATTGCTTTCATACTCAGGCGAATACGCCCCTGACGATCAACCTCAAGGACTTTCACCTTGATGACATCACCTTCTGACAGTTTGTCACTGACTTTCTCTACACGTTCGTGAGAGATCTGTGAGATATGTACCAGACCATCTTTACCAGGAAGAATGGTTACAAATGCACCGAAGTCCATCAGCTTGGCTACCTTGCCTTCGTAGATAGTGCCGACTTCAACATCAGCTGTAATCTGTTCAATGCGTTTCTTCGCTTCCTGGCCTGCTGCATTATCAGTTGAAGCAATCTTAACTGTGCCATCGTCCTGAATATCTACAGTTGCGCCTGTTTCTTCAGAGATAGAGCGGATTGTTGCACCACCCTTACCAATTACGTCACGAATCTTGTCAGTTGGTATCTTCAGAGTAATGATGCGTGGTGCATAGTCAGACATTTCTTCACGTGGAGCATCAATGACTTTGGCCATTTCAGCAAGGATATGCTCACGACCTACTTTGGCCTGACTCAGAGCAATTTCCATGATTTCCTGCGTAATGCCTTCAATCTTGATATCCATCTGCAGCGCGGTCACACCTTCGGTGGTGCCCGCTACTTTGAAGTCCATATCACCAAGATGATCTTCGTCGCCAAGGATATCTGACAGTACAGCAAATTTATCACCGTCCTTGATCAGGCCCATTGCAACACCGGCCACAGGCGCTTTGGTTTTTACACCGGCATCCATCATCGCCAGTGAGGCACCACAGACTGAAGCCATAGAGCTGGAACCGTTACTTTCAGTGATCTCGGAAACAACGCGAATTACATAAGGGAATTCTTCCAGGGTCGGTACAACAGCTGCCACAGAACGCTTGGCTAATTTACCATGGCCAATTTCACGACGTTTTGGACTACCTGCACGCCCGGTTTCACCAACAGAGAATGGTGGGAAATTGTAATGCAGCATGAATGGATCGCGGTAGCTGCCTTCCAGTGCATCGATAATCTGGGCATCACGCTCAGTTCCCAGTGTTGTTACAACCAGTGCCTGGGTCTCTCCACGTGTAAACAGGGCCGAGCCATGGGCACGGGGTAAAACACCTGTACGAATTGTTATAGGACGGATAGTACGGGTGTCACGACCATCAATACGTGGCTGGCCACCGAGGATGCGGCCGCGGACAATTGATTTTTCCAGTCCTTTAATGGCGCCGGAGATTTGTTCAACTTCTTCCGGAGTAGACTCAAAGGTAGAAATCTCATCCATAATCTCGCTGCGTACTGCAGAACATTTATCCTGACGAGACATTTTTTCCGCTGTGCTATAGGCTTCTTCAAACCCTATGGTGCCAACTGCAGCGACTTTTTCTGCTAATGATTCGTCTTTCTCAGCGGCGACCCATTCGCGTGGCGTGGTATTGACTTCTGCTGCCAGTTCACGGATTGCATTGATGGCTATCTGTGACTGTTCATGGCCGAACATCACAGCGCCGAGCATGACTTCTTCAGATAATACCTTTGCTTCTGATTCAACCATCAGCACAGCACTTTCTGTACCGGCTACAACCAGGTCAAGATCAGACTCTTTAAGGGCCTCGGCGCCAGGGTTAAGTACATATTCACCATTGATATAACCAACGCGTGAACAGCCTACCGGGCCGTTAAAGGGTAAACCAGAAATAGCCAGTGCTGCGGAGGTGCCAAGCATAGCAACGACATCAGGGTCAACATCTGGGTTGATTGACATGACAGTACAGATAATCTGTACTTCATTGACATACCCCTTTGGAAACAAAGGACGCATAGGACGATCGATCAGGCGACAGATTAAAATCTCTTTTTCTGAAGGACGACCTTCGCGACGGAAAAAACCACCGGGAATACGACCCGCAGCATAAACTTTTTCCTGAAAGTCGACTGTTAAAGGAAAGAAATCCTGACCGGGACGAGCACTTTTGGCACCTACTACTGTGACCATAACGACGGTGTCGTCCATGCTTGCCATAATTGCAGCATCTGCCTGACGTGCAATTTCACCTGTTTCTAACGTGACGGTGTGCTCACCGTACTGAAATGACTTACTTACCTTTTTCAAAATACACCCTCTACTCGAACGATGTCCGACTGACTTATTAAAACCTGAGACTATTTACGCAGACCCAGGCGTGAGATCAAATTACGATAACGCTCTGAATCACGACTTTTAAGATAATCAAGCAGCTTGCGACGCTTGCTTACCAGACGCAACAGACCCTGTCGTGAATGATGATCATGGATGTGCTCCTTGAAGTGGCCGGTTAGATCTGTGATCCGTGCGGTCATAAGGGCTACCTGTACTTCTGGCGAACCTGTATCTTTACCATCGGTCTGATAGTCTTCAACAATCTTCGCCTTTACTTCTGCATTCAAGGCCATTTTTTCCTCTCTGGATTATCCTTGCAAGTTACGATCAATAAAACCCGCGTATTCTACCTGCGTACCGCATATTCCTCAATACTAATATTGCTGTTTAGCTTAAACCCGGATATCAACCGGATTAAGGCAGATATAATTTAAAAAGCAGTTTAGATAACAGCAGCTACCTATTGATTTAATTAGATTAATATATCTATTGATACCTGTCTTTATTTGTATTCAGCAATCTTTTAGGCTTTATTCTTCGTCCAGAGACTGCCTCGCCTATGCCGATAAAGGTGCCATCTTCAATATAAACGCGTACCAGACCCTCTTCCGCATCATCAGCAGTACGAACTACCTGACCCTGACAAAAGTAGTAAGACGCATCATCTGACAGGCTGACAGACTGCATTGAATCTATTCCTGCATCTAAAGGCAGCAATTGTTCGAGTTGTTGCTGATTATCCATGGCAGACAAATCTTCAATGGCAATAGCATCTTCGATATTGAATTTACCCACAGCTGTTCGTCTCAACATTGTAACGTGCGCACCACAGCCAAGTTCTTCACCCAGGTCAACGGCAAGACTGCGAATATAAAAACCCTTAGAACAACGAACATCCAGCTCAACTGACTGGCCATCAAAAGAGATAAGTTTTAAATCAAAGATTTCAACCGTACGGGGTTTTCGTTCGACTTCAATACCCTGCCTGGCAAGCTTGTACAATGGCTGGCCATCCTTCTTCAATGCTGAATACATTGGCGGCACCTGTTCAATAACACCAGAAAATTTTCCCAGTGCCTGCTCAAGCTGCTGCAATGACACATTAACGGATCTTCGTTCAACCACCTCACCCTCGCCATCACCGGTAGTGGTTGTTTCACCTAATTTAAAGATGGTCAGGTATCTTTTATCAGAATCAAGTAGATACTGGCTGAGTTTGGTTGCCTCACCAAAACAAATGGGCAATAAACCGCTGGCAAGAGGATCGAGACTGCCGGTGTGACCGGCTTTTCTGGCATTTAACAGACGTTTGACCTGTTGCAGGGCCCTGTTAGAGGAAAGCCCTACTTCCTTGTCATACAAAAGAATGCCGTCTACAGGGTCGAGATGGCTCTGCGAGCGCCTGCTCACTCTTCTGCACCATCCTCATCTATCTTCAGGTCTTCAATTAACTTACCCACACGTAAACTGCGCTCTATTGATTGATCGTAGGCGAAACGTAATTTTGGAATATAACGAAGATCAACACTATTCGTCAGCTCATGGCGGATAAAACCAGCTGCCTTATTAAGCACTTTCTCGGTTTCTTTAATTGCCTGCATATCACCCTGCATAATGAAATAAATTCGCGCAGAGGACATATCCCGGGTCATTTTCGTATAGGTGATAGTGACGGCAGCAGCGCGCGGGTCATTCATACCTTTATGAATAATATTGGCAACCTCACGCTGAATGACTTCAGATACGCGAGCGGAACGGCTAAAATCTCTAGGCATTGCAACAAGTATTAATCAAGAGTTCTTTTCGTTTCGATGATTTCAAACACTTCGATCTGGTCACCGACCTTGATGTCGTTGTAATTTTTTACACCGATACCACATTCCAGACCCGACTTGACCTCATTTGCATCTTCTTTAAAGCGTCGCAGCGAATCGAGCTTACCTTCAAAAATAACAACATTGTCCCGCAATACCCGAACCGGGTTGTTTCGTTTGATAGATCCCTCGATAACCATACAGCCTGCAATCGCGCCGACCTTAGAAACCATGAATACATCGCGCACTTCTGCCAGGCCAGTAATTTCTTCTTTTATTTCAGGTGACAACATACCTTCAATCGCTGCTTTTACCTGATCGACTGCATCATAGATGACCTTGTAGTAATAGACCTCGACACCCTCATTTTCAATTAGCTTTCTGGCAGCCATGTCAGCACGCACATTGAAAGCGATGATAATCGCCTGAGAGGCTAATGCGAGATTGACATCAGATTCGGAAATGCCGCCGACCATGCCATGTACAACATTGACCTTAACTTCATCGGAGGACATTTTTTCTAATGATTGACTAAGAGCTTCAACAGAACCCTGCACATCAGCCTTCACCAGCAGATTAAGTGTTTTCTTCTCACTCTGCGAGTCTTCCATATTCTGGAAGATATTTTCCAGCTTGCTGGCCTGCTGACGAGCAAGTTTGGCTTCTTTTGCCTTACTTTTACGGTACATCGCAATTTCACGGGCCATGCGCTCATCGCGTGCAACAACGACTTCATCACCCGCCGTTGGAACGCCCGACAGACCTAATACTTCTACTGGTATAGATGGGCCAGCTGACTTGATTGTTTTGCCTGTATCATCATGTATGGCACGAACCTTACCGCTTTCCTGTCCGGCAATAATAATATCACCCTTATTCAGGGTGCCTGACTGAACCAGAAGGGTTGCCACAGGACCACGTCCTTTATCCAGGCGGGCTTCTACAACCATGCCTTTCATTTGCCCGGTAACAGGTGCTTTCAATTCAAGTATTTCTGATGTCAGCAGGACACTTTCCAGCAGTGTATCAACACCTTCGCCTGTATGTGCAGAAACAGCAACAGACATAACGTCTCCGCCGAAATCCTCAACAAACACATCATGCGAGCTTAGTTCTGATTTTACCCGTTCTGGGTCGGCCCCTTCCTTGTCTATCTTGTTAATAGCAATAATAATAGGAACATCGGCCGTTCGTGCGTGATGAATCGCCTCAATGGTTTGAGGTTTAACACCATCGTCGGCTGCAACCACAATAATAACAATATCAGTAGCTTTCGCTCCACGAGCACGCATGGCACTGAAGGCTTCATGACCAGGTGTATCAAGGAAGGTCATACCGCCATGCCCCGTTTCAACATGGTAGGCACCAATATGCTGAGTGATGCCGCCTGCTTCACCACTGGCTACGCGTGTATCCCGAATATAATCCAACAACGATGTCTTACCGTGATCGACATGGCCCATAACGGTAACTATCGCACAGCGTTCTTTTAGTTCATGCTCGCCTTCATCCTGTTGTGAGACGATATCTTCCGGTGTTTCTGCTTTAGCTTCCTTTGCGATATGCCCCATTTCCTCGACCAGCAATGTCGCGGTATCACTATCAAGCATCTGGTTGATGGTTACCATCATGCCCATGCCCATCAATACTTTTATAACTTCTCCAGCCTTTACTGACATGGCTGCTGCAAGATCAGCCACGGTAATGGTCTCTGGTATCTCTACTTCATGAACAACAGGCTCAGTCGGCATTTCAAACGTATGCTGATCAGTAATGCTTGTTTGTACTTTCTGCTTACCGCGACGCTTAGGTTTACGCCGTTTACCTTTGCCTGCTGCAACATGCAGTTGTTCACGCCCTTTTCCAAAACTACCTTTATCTCGTGATTTCTCTTTTTTAGCTGGCGCCTGTCTGCCAGGTCGAGGGCCTGCACTCTTTTTAGGTTCATCAGCCTTAGCAGAGACGGCTGCTTTATCGGCTTTTTCTTTTCGTGCCTGCTCAGCTTTTGCCTCTTCAGCATCCGCTTTTTCTTTTGCCTCTGCTTCTTCTGCTGCTTTCTTTGCTTTAATTCCTGCTTCTTTGGCCGCATTGATTTCAGCCTGAATTCTTTCTTCTTTTTCTTTCTGCAGTTTTATCTTTTCTTCTTCTTGTTGCTGCGCTTCATCGATTACACCTTTGTTTATAAAGGTACGCTTTTTTCGTACGACTACCTGTACCGCATGCGCACCACCTGTACGCGAAGTCTGGCGAATTTCACTTGTTGTTCTTCTATTGAGAGTGATCTTGCTGCGCGACTTAGGCAGTTCTGCTTCAGCATTACCACTAAGGTGTTTAAGCAGCAGCATCTTTTCATCATTGGTCAGATCATCATCTGCTTTTTTGCCCTTAATCCCTGCGGATTTCAGCT
>JAUVSB010000005.1 GCA_030597275.1 Gammaproteobacteria bacterium | reverse complement strand
CAGGACTGCAGCTGCTGACGAATGGGGTTAAGAAGTTCTTCCCAGGCAGGTTCTTTATCCCAGATAGCCTCTTCCCAAAGAGGCAGAGGATTGCCTGCCAGGTTATATAACCAGGTTTCACTGCATAGGTCTTTTGCAGACAATGTACTTTCAATGTATCGAGAAACCTTTTCACTCTGGGAATTGTTGCGGTGACTGCCGCTAATAATTGCTATTTTCATCAGGCCTTACCGGTAGTGTGTGAGAAGTTGATCGGTTCTTTAATTTCCATTTTTATTCCTTAGGGTATATTTTCTTCAGCGACCAGGACCAGCGCTATTTCATCGCCGTCGCGAATCAAATCCGCCATACCAACAAAGCGTCGATGCACGGTGATCTTAAGGGTGCCAGCTAATGCCCTTGCCCATTCGCCACGGCGAGTCATTAGCCATGGAATAAGATCGTCAATGGTTTTGATCTCTTCTGCCAGGGTAATCGTCTCGCTCTCCAGTCCCAGCCGTTCTGCCAGAGCTGCAAAATACAGGAGTGTTATAGTTCGCTCGTCCTGCACTTTTTCATGTTCCTGCGTAGCTGTTTGATCACGATCTTGCCAATCATGCTTAACATTTAGTGCCATATCATAGAGTCGAGCCCAGGAATAAATTCCCGTTTCATATCCATCATCGAATAAAATCTGTATGGCGTAGCTACCGACAGGGTTGATGGCGCTGATATTTACATCTGGTTTGTCAGGAGTTTCGCCACTTATCTGGCGGCCGACTTTCTCTTCAGCAGCAAGTGAAAATGCCCGCAGGTATTCAAAGGGCAAGTTAAAGCTTTCTCCACTGGCATAACTGACCTCCAGATAACGAGAAACTTTATGCAGCTTAATGCCGGTCGGCATTTCTGCGGTTTGATTATCCTGTTGACTCATTTATCGACCAAGACTTCTGACACAGCCAGCATTCTAACATCTGCGACAATGAGATACTCAATAACCTGAATGACATCGGGACTTTTCGAAAAAAAATCCCGCACATCGGCGGGATCCTATCAGACAGCAAATCCTGGTGGTTCAGTCATCCTCACCCAGGTTAAAAACTTTAAGGTCTTTTGCGGCTTTTATTTCACCTTCAAAACCAAGACCTTCAATGGTAGCTTCCACTGCATCCAGACGCGGGCTAGTAACTGGTGTCAAATGTGACAATACCAATGTCTTTACCTCCGCATCTCTCGCTACACCTGCAATCAATGAGGGTTGCGTGTGTAATACATGGAAAAGAGGATTGTTTGATAAACCATTCGCCTCCATAACCGCTGTGTCATAAATCAACAAATCTGCACCCTGCGAAATTGTGGTCATAGAGGAATTTGGCATATTATTTCAGGTCACTTCTCAACAGGATGCCGAACAGCTGGCTGAAAAGCTGCGTAAGGTAATTGAAGGAACAAAAATCACCTTTAATGGTGAAGGTTTTTCAATCACAGCAAGTTTTGGCGTCGCTGTATGTTCGACCAGTCTTGAAAAGCTTTTCAAAGGTGCAGACCAGGCCCTGTATCAAGCCAAAAAGGCGGGGCGAAATTGTGTAGTTACCGTTGGCTGTGTTATCGATTAAGCTCGACAATGTTTTCCAGTAAATCGAACAACACCTGGTTTATCGAATTATACTTTTCTGACTCTACCTTGATCTCTTCTTCTGATTGTACAAAAACTGAACCGTCTAGCTCATCTCTGCAATTATCCACAAGTAAATCAGCAGCACTTTCCGTTGTTTCACTATGGAACTGTAAGCCAATCACCCTGCCGTTCAAGATGAAACCCTGGTTGTTACAGGCTTCACTGGAAGCAAAATGTACAGCGCTCTCAGGTATTTCAAAGGTATCACCATGCCAGTGAAAAACTTCTATTTTTTCTGGAAAAACATCTTTTAAAATTGTAGGCAAGTTCTCACTATTTACAGAAATATCAAACCAGCCAATTTCACGGTATTTATTTTTAAATACCCTGGCATCACAGGCACGGGCAATCAATTGTGCACCCAAACATATACCTAAAATAGTTTTGTCATTCTGTATGGACTTTTGAATGAACTTCCGTTCCTCAATCAGCCATGGGTATTGCTCGACGTCATCTACCCCCATAGGCCCGCCCATGATAATAAGCACATCAAAATCATCCTGTGCGGGTAAAGGGTCACTCTGGAATAATTTTGTCGTTGTTAAGCTATGATGATTATTCTTGAGCCAGCCTTCTATTGCCGCTGGGCCTTCAAAGCTGACATGTTGTAGTAGATGAAATCGCATAATTATGGTTTTAAGTTTTAAGGTCAAAGTCTATTTACAACAGAGGCCTTTAAGTTTCTAATCATTACAAATTTTATAACAGTCTTTACCCGTATGCCGAATTTAAATTTAAGTAATTTCATATCACAACATCAGCTGCCGGAATCTTACATCGCTGAAGCCCGGCAGTGGTTTTTTCCACTGGCTGAAAACATCGTTAAGAAACAGCAAAAACACAGTAAGACATACATCGTTGGCATCAATGGTGCCCAAGGCTCAGGTAAAAGTACGCTGGCTGACTTGCTTGTATTCCTGTTTAAAGAAAAATATCAACTAAATGCCATTGCATTATCCATCGATGATTTTTATTTTACCCGGCAGCAACGGCTTACATTGGCCAGTACCGTTCACCCTCTATTGGCCACACGCGGGGTTCCCGGCACTCATGATGTAAAACTGGCACAGGAAGTCATTCACAGCCTCTGTGATGAAGAGATGACCCTATTTGTTCCACGTTTTGACAAAAACGTAGATGACAGGGTGCCTGATAAAGATATTGAAGCTGTCTCTTCAAAAAATGACATCATCATTCTGGAAGGTTGGTGTCTTGGGGCTGAAGCCCAACCTGAAGATGCCCTTCTGCAACCAGTCAATGAACTGGAAAAAGAAGAAGACCCGGATGGGATATGGCGAAGATACGTCAATCAGCAATTGCGTGATGTTTATCCAGAACTATTCAGTCTGATTGATTCCTGGATCATGCTGAAAGCCCCTTCCTTTGACTGTGTTTACCAGTGGCGCCTGGAACAGGAGAATAAGCTCAGGGACGCCTTTACAAAATCGGCGCCAGGTACGGCCAACAGCAAGATCATGGATAACAATAGTATTAAGCGATTCATTCAATACTACCAACGTATCACGGAAGATTTACTGGAAACACTGCCCGAAAAAGTAGATTATCTGTTTCAGCTGGATGAAAACAGGAAGATCGTTAAAACCAGACTAAGGACAAAGGACTAAGAAAAAAGGAAAAAGAATAATGGGTTTGTCTTTCGTCTTTCGTCTTTCGTCTTAAAACATAAAACGCTGATTTTGTCAGCCTTCCTTGCCTGTTCCCCCCATCAAAGGTACTCTCAGCTTCCCAATAAATAATAGCTCTAGAATATATGGATACCGTTGATCTTATTCTTTCTCCAAAATGGCTGATTCCTGTCGTACCCAGAGAGGTCTGCCTCGAGAATCACAGTATAGTCATCAACCAGAGTCGCATCATCGACATCCTGCCAACGGATGCTATTAGTAGCCGCTATCAGGCTACAAAACACATCAAGCTGGAAAATCATGCCCTGATTCCCGGTTTGATCAACGCGCATACCCACGCGGCAATGAGCCTGATGCGCGGAATCGCTGATGACAAAGCACTGATGGACTGGCTGAATAACTTTATCTGGCCGGCGGAGCAAAAATGGGTCGACCAGAAGTTTATTGAGGACGGTGTTGAGCTGGCGATAGCAGAAATGCTGCTAAGCGGCACAACCTGTTTCAATGATATGTATTATTTCCCTGATGTCATGGCCCGTACTGCTGACCGCCTCGGCATGCGTGCGGTTACGGGTCTGATTGTGCTCGATTTCCCGACAGCCTGGGCAGCGAATGCTGATGAATACCTCGACAAGGGCATGGCCCTGTTTGATGAACTGCGCCATGTTGAGCTGGTCACTGCTGCGCTGGCACCACACGCACCCTATACCGTATCAAATGAACCACTGGATAAAGTTCGTATGTTGTCAGATGAACTTGACCTGCCAGTCCATATTCATGTGCATGAAACGGAACAGGAAATTGATCATTCCATCAAAAATTACGGTAAACGGCCTATCGCCCGTATGCAGGATCTTAATCTACTTGGGCCCAACCTGGTGGCTGTGCATCTGACACATATACTGGACGATGAAATTGAACTGTTGGCAGAATATGGCGTCAGCGCAGTGCACTGCCCGCAATCCAACATGAAGCTGGCCAGTGGCTTTTGCCCGGTCAACAAGTTGCTGGAGAAAGGCATCAATCTCGGCATCGGTACCGATGGTGCGGCAAGTAACAACGACCTTGATATGATGGATGAGATGCGCAGTGCAGCTCTACTGGCTAAAGCGGTTTCAAATGACCCGCAAAGCCTGCCTGCCCACCAGGCTCTGGAAATGGCCACCCTGGGCGGAGCCAAAGCCCTCGGCCTGGCTGATGTTACCGGCTCACTGGAAGCAGGAAAATGGGCTGACATGACCGCGATAGATCTCTCGCACGCCTCCTGTCAGCCGGTCTATGAACCAATATCCCAGGTCGTCTATGCGGCCAGCCGTCAACAGGTTTCAGATGTCTGGGTGGCAGGTGAACAACTGGTAGAAAACCACCAGCTGACAAAAATTGATATCAGCGACTGCCTCCATCGTACAAAAAACTGGCAACAAAAGCTCAGCTCCTGACGGCCTAATCCGGCAATTTACCGGTAATTCCTGCTACCATAGCAACAGTTCAACACGGTTTTACAATCAGGTAATATTATGACCACAGACACAGTAAACATCGATCATGCTGAAATTGGTAAATTTGACCAGTTGGCCAGCCGCTGGTGGGATCCAGAAAGTGAATTCAGGCCGTTGCATGAAATTAACCCTTTACGTCTGGACTGGATCAGTAAACAGCTACCTATCGCTGGCAAAAAAGTCATTGATATAGGCTGTGGTGGCGGCATCCTGTCAGAAAGCATGGCGGTGCTGGGAGCCGATGTCACCGGTATTGATATGGCGCCGACCCCATTACAGGTCGCCAAATTACATCTAAAGGAAACCGGTCAGCACGTTGATTATCAGCAAATCACCGCTGAAGACATGGCAGATAAACACCCCGCAGAATTTGATGTCGTCACCTGTATGGAAATGTTAGAGCACGTTCCTGATCCGGCATCCATAGTGAGCGCCTGTGCAAAGCTGGTTAAACCAGGCGGCATGGTTTTTCTTTCCACCATTAACCGAAATCCAAAGTCCTATGCTATGGCAATTGTCGGTGCTGAATATATTCTCAATTTACTGCCCAAAGGCACACATGAATACGCCAAGTTCATCCGCCCCTCTGAACTGGCAAGCTGGTGTCGCGCTGCCGACCTTGAAACCGGTGATATGACCGGTATGCATTACAACCCTATTACCCGCCGCTACACGTTAGGCCCCGGAGTGGATGTTAACTACCTGCTTAGCTGTAAAGCTTGATTCCGTCTTGCATCAAACTGGTTCGGCCTCGTAGGTTCGAATTTATTCGAACACATCGCTCGAATAAAACGACCCAGCTCTCGTTAACCACTTCTGTGCGAATGAATTCGCACCTACAATCATTTCTGCGAATAGAGTGTGCGAACTCATGACAAATAAGCCTGCTATAAGAACGGTACTATTTGACCTTGATGGCACACTGGTAGACACGGCACCGGACCTGGCTGAAACAACCAACCGCTTACTCACTTTACACCAGCGGCCAACACGCAGTCCTGCGAGTATCCGCCCTTACGTCTCACACGGTACCATCGGCATGCTGGGGTTCGCTTTTGGGGTAACTGAGTCAGACCCCGAATTCGCTGAGCTGAGGCAGGAGTTTCTGGAAATCTACCAAAATCATCTATGCCGCCAGTCAAAACTGTTTGAAGGCATGGATGAAGTATTGAATTATATTGAGAAACAAAATTTGACATGGGGCGTGGTGACCAATAAACCGGATTTTCTGACAATACCATTAATGCAGGAACTGTCTCTTGAGCAGCGCTGTGCCTGCATCGTCAGCGGAGATACCCTGTCCCAGCGAAAACCTGATCCTTCACCTATGCATTATGCAGCCGAACTTGCTGGCAGCAAGGCGGCAGAATGCCTTTACGTAGGCGATGCCGAACGCGACATAGAAGCCGGCAGGCGAGCCGGTATGAGAACACTTATTGCGCGCTACGGTTATATAGAAAATCATGAGAACCCGGATCTATGGCAGGCAGACGGCGACATAAACCATCCAGCCGATCTCATTAACTGGCTAAAGAGAAATGCCTGATCCTGTCATTGCCATTGATGTTTCTGGCCAGGTCATCAGCTTTGCCAGAGAAGATCTTATACTTGCTGGTTTAACTGCCCTGCTCGGTGCCCTGCTGGGCTGGCTGATCACCTACATGTTGCAGCAGAAGCGACTGACCCGCATGCAAACCCGACTACGTATGGAACATGCCGCCACCCAACGAGCGCTGGATGATATGGAACAGCGTTTCGCCAGTCTTTCCACTGAGGCACTGCAAAAGAATCACCAGGCATTTATCAACCTGGCGATGGAAAACCTGGGTAAATTTCAGCGCGGTGCCGAAGCCAGCCTGCAACAGCGCGAGCAATCGATGGCGAACATGGTCAAACCGATTCGTGATGCACTGGACAAAACCGAGAGACAGGTGCACATGATGGAAAAAGCCCGCCATCAGGCCTATGGCGCACTATCACAACAAATTAAGTCTCTGCTAGAAAGTCAGAAGCATTTACAGGGGGAAACGCAAAATCTTGTGAAGGCTCTGCGGCGCCCTGAAGTACGCGGTCAATGGGGGGAAATCACCCTGAAAAGACTGGTTGAACTGGCCGGCATGGTCGAGCACTGTGATTTTTACGAACAGGAGCACACCCGCACCGGTGAAACAGCCATCCGGCCTGACATGATTGTACGCATGCCCGGTAAACGTGAAGTTGTCGTTGATGTCAAAACCCCCCTGGATGCCTACCTCAGCGCAGTTGAAGCAACAGATGAACAACAGCGGGCTGAATACCTGCGACGCCATATGATGAATGTACGGGAACGGGTCAGAGAACTCTCTGCCAAGGCTTACTGGGGACAATTCAGCAATGCACCCGATTTTGTCATCCTCTTCATTCCCGGCGACCAGTTTCTGACAGCAGCCCTGGATCTCGACCCCGGCCTGCTGGAAACAGCCATGAGTAAAAAAGTAATATTATCGACCCCCACCAGCCTTATGGCATTATTGCGTGCCATTGCCTACGGCTGGCGACAGGAACTGCTAACTGAAAATGCTGAAAAGATTCGTGAAACCGGTGAAGAGATGTATCATCGCTTATCAATATTCAGCGAACACCTGGCTAAAGTGGGACGTAGCCTGGATAGCAGTGTTACCCATTACAATAAAGCCGTTGGCTCTTTTCAGAGCAAACTCATACCCGGTGCCAGCAAATTTATCGAAATGGGAATCAAACCCCGGAAAGAGATAGAAATTCCGGAACAAACAGAAAAAAGTGCCCGACAAATAGATCAGACTAAAGAGGAAAGATAAACCTTATTTCTGAATCTTACACTTAAAACTTAATACTTAAAACATGAACATTACCGACTTCGACGTAAATAACGCTTCATTCAACTCCGACAAGCTGAAAGAACATGTCTACCTGATTACTGGTGCTGCTGGTGCCATTGGCAGTGCGCTTGCAGTTGCTTTAGGAACAAGTGGTGCGACGACTATCCTTGTCGACCGCAACAGCAAGGGCCTGGATGCAACTTATGATCAGATTACTGATGCAGGTGGTGCAGAGCCCATCAAGCTTGAACTGGATCTGGCATCAGCCGGCATGCCGCAGTATGAGGAAATGGCTGATCTGATAAGAATTGAATTTGGCCGTCTGGATGGCATCATTCACTGCGCTGTAGAAACCGGAACATTGACACCTTTGCAACAATACTCGATGGATATGTTGAATAAGACCTTGCTGGTAAATCTCAGCGCACCTTATATGCTGACACGCTGCTGTCTTGACCTGCTACGTGAGGCAGACGATGCCTGCGTCATCTTCACCAGTACAGATATCGCTCGTCAAGGTAAGGCCTACTGGGGCGGTTACAGCATATCCGGATACGCTCTGGAAGGTCTTGCACAAATATGGGCTGACGAACTTGAAACCAATACAACTATTCGCATCAACACACTGGACACCGGCCCGGTCAGGTCATTATTACGTGCCCGAATATTTCCAGGAGAAGATCCTGCCACTCTTCCTTCAGCGAATAGCGTGGTACCGGGGTATCTACATCTTCTTACTAGTGATGTGAATGGGGTTGCTTTGCGTATTGTGGGAAACCGTTAGCCGATTATCTTATAATCAATCACATCAAAATCCGTACCTGACATTAGCAGGTTGCCAACTACAATACGATGATTATCAACACCGGTCAGGTACATCACTTTTCCAGGTCGAAATATGCCTGTGGGGATAAGTAAGATTTTTTTATCGCTTGGGAAGTTTGAAGTTCCTGTGACTGTCATCACATCAATGGTTTGATCAGAGGCCAGTTCAACCTGAAGTTTATACTTCTCGGCCTGATGCCCCATAATAAATATTCCAACTCTGATACCTTCAGTACCGGTATACCTTGCCCAGCGAACTACTGCCAGCGACCAGTATTCCAGCTGGTTTACATCACGAACTGCAATCATGTCACCAATCTTGAATTGAGTAGTACTGTTAGTACTCATTTCTACCTGATAACCCATTTCACTGGCATCAATTATTGTGCAGCAGCGCTGCTTGTCCAGTGGTATTTTTTTAAGGGCGGTAAGCAGCATGCTGCCCATATTCTTTAATATCTCGTTATAACCAGCGACTGACTCACAGTAGCCCTTTTTATCATTTCTGACATCCTTGCGAATAGGATGCTTACCCCAGTTCATAATCAAGCGGCGATACATTTCTATCCGTCGTAATATCTCACCTGATGCGTTCTCCTCGGGATAATCAAAAGCCTCTTTCCCCATTAAATTAATTTCATGATTTAAGGATGCAACAAGTTCTTTGGTGTTTAACACCGAGTACCGTTCAGTCGTAGCCACTTCACCGCTATGAGAGAGCACGGGTGCAGCAGGATAATCACTCTCTGCATCAACGCTAAACATGCAGGTCTGCTCTGCCAGTTGGGCATCGTGATCAAGTGTGCACAAATGCGCCCATTTATTCAGCGATCTGTTTAATTCACCAAAAACATCGACAGTGAAATGGTAAGGATTACAAAGCCCCAGTAGCAGACTACGCTTGTATATGTGCTCAATCAGGAAAAATTCATCACGCATTTTTTCTTCACCCAAACCACTATGCATACTGAGGTCGATGATAAAGCGAGAATAATTATAGATATGGTGAATTTCGTGCCAGATTGACTCCTGCACAGGTCGGTAACCTTCGTAGGAAGCCCGTAATTGTTCAGCAAGATAATTGATTGCTCCATAACAGGCTAGAATCAGGTCTTCATGAATTTCTTTGCGATTATTATAAGTCTCTTCGGAATTAAACAGCATCTCTGAGGCCTGGCTCAGTATTGTGGCTTTATACAGATCAGCCATTATGGAATAAATTCGACCAAGGCCATCAATATGCCTGAGTACGTGCTCTGGCAGAGGAAGCTGCCCCTCAGCAATAGCCTCCCGAACCGCATAGGCCGTATTGGTAATTAATGGTCGTATCCAGTCCAGTAGTTCAAGACGCTGATGATCAGTACAGTCAACATTATGAAACTGCTTAATTTTCCCCTCAAGCTCTGGGACTTGCAGTGTAGCTGTAGTTGTCAGCCATTGAGTGAACTCTGGTACTGTAGTTTTAACTGCATCTTTTTCATTGTAGGAGTGTATTTTTAAGTCAGGCTTCATATTCTTGGTATGTAGTAATGTCGGGGATAAATCGCAGCAAATACCTGCTCATCCCCTTTAATTATTGTTGAATGAAAAATGCTTTTCTATAGCATAAAAAAGAACATTCTTGACCCCATCCAAGATATTATATATCTAAAGTACAATACTGCAATGAACTAGAGAGCCTGTGATTAATCGAAATCCCCAACCAGGCTCTGTCGCACGCTATCATCTACGACCATTTCATACTGATATTCCGTATGGTCAACCCCTGCCTTCATCTCTACGCCTTCTTTTAGTGCTGAAATCATTTCTGGCGTAAATTCAAAACGCAAAAAATGAACCGATGAAGTCTTTTCATCTGTTTCACGTTCAAGATCTTCGTTGCTTATCGGGAAAACTTTATCGAAACCAGAGACTTCGAGCCAGGTTTTACGTTCGATGCCAATCATTTTCGCTAACGCATCTTTGCGCTCTTCTACATCACTGAACTCAATCATCATGACGGCCTTGAGGTTTTGTCCATCGGGTATCAGGGGATTGTAGGCGCCCAGTTCATCCTCAATGCCCTCAGTATCAAAGATTTTTTCTATTCTTAACATCTCCTGAACCTGGTATTGCATGGTCATTCGGTCTTCAAACAACAGGCGCAGGTTCTCGCCAAGCTGGAGATGTCGAAGTTTTTTATGCGCCATCACTTCAGCGCGATATTCATCGCGGATGACAGCATAGTTTTCAAGAGAGTAAAGATCAGATCTTGTCAGTTGTTCCATTTTATTCTCCCAGTCCGTATGCCATGCGCAACAGACTCATAGGGTGTGTAGGTGCACTGCCATCATCCAGAATATTTGCCAGATGGTGTCCGGCAATCGGGCAATCTGAAGTGTAATAATCCGGTTCATTTTTCTTTATGCGGTTGGCTACCGGACGACCAATCTTGACCGCAAGGTCGAAGGTTTCTTCTTTCACACCATAGGTACCGTCATGACCTGAGCAACGTTCGATGGTCTCGATTTCGATATCCGGAATCATACTCAGAACATCGCGAGTTTTCGGGCCGATATTCTGCACTCGCTGATGACAGGCCACATGATAGGAAACCTTGCCAACACCCGTTTTAAAATCAGTTTTTAACAGCCCTTCCTTTTTTCTTTGAGCCAGGTATTCAAAGGGATCGAAAAAGGCATCTGCCACTTTCTGAACATCAGCGTCTTCCGGAAATAACAATGGTAACTCCTGCTTAAACATCAGTGTGCAGGAAGGCACTGGTGAAATCAGGTCCCAACCCGCATCGACCATAGCAGCCAGGGCAGGAACGTTCACATTTTTTGCCTGTTCCACCGCATCAAGGTCTCCCAGCTCAAGTTTTGGCATACCGCAACACTGTTCTTTGTCGACCAGGGTAACAGGTATACCATTATGTTCCAGCACAGCAACCATATCTTTACCGACAGCAGGCTCATTGTAGTTGGTGTAGCAAGTAGCGAAAAGTGCGACTTTACCACTGGTCTTCTCTCCCGCCTCGGCCTGATCAGCAGATAGGCCATTATGAGCGGACTGCTGCTTACGAAAGGTATTTGAATGGTAATCAGGAACATGGGCACGCGCACTAACGCCAAGTGTTTTTTCCAGCACCTTGCGTAGTGTTTTACTTTTGTTTGATGCATTGACGAAATTAACAACTACCGGAATTCCTGCCAGCTTGCCCACGGCATCCGTAGAAGTAAGGATCTTGTCTCGTGTACGTACTTCGCCTTTTCTAAATTTTACCGCTTTGGCACGCAACATCAGATGTGGGAAATCAATATTCCACTCGTGCGGCGGTGTATAGGGGCATTTGGTCATGTAGCAGAGGTCGCAGAGATAACATTGATCAACGACCTTCATATAATCTTTTTTGTCGATGCCATCCACTTCAAGGGTCGGGGATTCATCAACCAGGTCAAACAATACAGGGAATGACTGACAGAGACTCACACAACGGCGACAGCCGTGACAGTGGTCATACACACGCTCAAGCTCTTTATACAGGGCATCTTCATTAAAAAATTCCGGGTCCTTCCAGTTAACGGCATGCCGGGTAGGCGCCTGAAGATTTCCTTCACGTGGTGTTGTAGCCATGTATCTATCCTGTGTGTTTTGTAGGAATAGGAGGACAAGGAACCCCTTGCCCTCCTCAACCGTTACAGCTTAGTCGTCGAGTGAATCGAGAGCTTTCTGGAAACGGTTTGCATGGGAACGTTCGGCTTTGGCCAGTGTTTCCATCCAGTCAGCGATTTCATCAAAACCTTCATCGCGAGCATCTTTAGCCATACCAGGATACATGTCTGTGTATTCATGGGTTTCACCGGCAATAGATGCTTTCAGGTTATCTGAAGTGCCGCCGATTGGCAGACCTGTTGCTGGATCACCTGTTTCTTCCAGATATTCCAGATGGCCATGTGCGTGGCCTGTTTCACCTTCAGCAGTTGAGCGAAATACCGCTGCAACATCGTTATATCCTTCCACATCCGCTTTTGCTGCAAAGTACAGGTAACGGCGGTTAGCCTGTGATTCACCTGCGAAGGCATCTTTCAGGTTCTGTTCGGTTTTACTGTCTTTCAATGACATTTCTAACTCCTCGTTTAATATTTAGGTTGCCGAAATATGAATAATGATTCATGAATACCGACATCCATAAGCGTTGGATTAATCCAACGGGTTTATCCGTTAAGAGGATAATATGAAAAAAGAGTCATTTGTTCCAATTGAATGTAACAAACTCATTGATTGAAAAAATCAATCAGCAGGCCTGTTGCTCAAGCCAGACTTTTCAACATGCTCACACTGGATAGATCTAGCTGTTGAATTGCCTCAGTAAGGGTTTCGATCGCCTGACGACGGGGAAAGCTTTTGCGCCAGGCCAGCGCAACTCGGCGCAACGGTTGTTTGCCTGTCAGACGCTTGACAGCGAGTAGTCGATGCGAATATTCATGGGCACCAGCAGCTGTAGCTGGAAAAACAGAAATTCCAATCCCACTCATCACCATATGGCGTATGGTTTCAAGTGAACTGCCTTCCAGGGTCTGCTGTAGACCGATATCTTTTTGTGAGGCTTGCAAACAATCCGGACAGAAATCAAGCACCTGGTCACGGAAACAGTTTCCTGCACCCAGCAACATGATATTTTCCTCTGGCAAGATTTCGCGAGAAATGGTTTTTTTAGCCGCCCAGGGATGTGACGATGGAACAACAACGACAAAAGGCTCATCATATAAAGGCAGCGTTTCAATACCCGGCTCTTCATAAGGGTAAGAGATGATGATGACATCAAGCTGTCCCTGTTTCAGTAGTGTGGTCAGGTTTGCTGTGTAATTTTCCTGAACCACCAGGGGCATTTCCGGTGCCTGCTCATGCAGTACAGGTATCAAGCCTGGGAACAGATAGGGACCAATCGTATGAATGGCACCTATACGCAGAGCACCCACCAACGGTCCTTTTTCCGACTCAGCCAATTGCTTAATAACATCAATTTCCTCGAGTACACGCTGTGCCTGTTCGACAATCTGTTCACCTTTTGCTGTCAGCGTCACTTCATTTCGCGAGCGCTCGAACAGAGGCATACCCAGTTCATCTTCCAGCTTGCGCACCCCAATGCTTAATGTAGACTGGCTGACGAAACAGGCACTGGCGGCGCGCCCGAAATGTCTTTCACGGGCAACAGCAACGATATAGCGGAGTTCTGTCAGTGTCATTTGATACCTGAATGAGTTCTAATAATTCGATTGATATTATCAATATTGATTTAGCTTGTATTCCTCTTTTTGCTTAATATATTTACACTCTCTGCTTTATTAGGTAGAAAACAATAACGCGTCACAATAAATATGGAGCTGTTCATGAATTTATACTGCCCCCAGAAATTAAATTTCAAATCCTCACTTATTGCACCAGTCTCTCTGGCTCTACTACTTACATGCTCTGCTAATTTGCAAGCTGATGATATTACCGATCAGATTGACGAAGCAGTGAAGGCTTACGAGAAAGAAGACTACAACACCGCTATCACTGCCCTCGATTCTGCCTCAACCCTGATCCGGCAAAAGAAAGGCGAACTGGTCAGCAAACTTTTGCCAGAACCACTTGATGGCTGGAAAGCAGGAGAAGCTAAAAGCAGTGCGGCGGCTGCAGGGATGTTTGGCGGCGGTATTAGTGCAGAAAAATGCTATACCCGAAAAGTGGATGGCAAAACTGAAACGATAACTATCTCAATCACAACAGATTCACCACTGATACAAACCATGGGCATGATGTTCTCCAACCCGATGTTCATGGGACAGGATAATAAACTCATGGTCATTAATGGTGAAAAAACGATAGCCAATGAGCGTGACAACTCACTGACTTCCATGATTGCCAACAAGGTGATGGTAAAAATTGATGGCAATAAACAAGTGGCACCAGGGGCTTTAAAAGAATACTTCAAAAGTATTGATTTCAAGGCTATTAAGGATTATGCACAGTAATCTGGCGGAGGTAATCAAAGTCGACCCCTAAGCGGATGAACATTAGGCTTGTTCTGTTCATCACTCGGCACTGGGAGGAATCACTCCTATACAGAAACTGGCTGAGGCAGCATGACTTCTACTTTTGAACTCCATTATTAATGGGGGGATTACCATTCCATGTACCGCCGAGTCCACGTTTTTCATCAATGCCAGGAAATGGATGTGGCAACTATGTATGTGTTGCAAATCACCATTCGTCTGATATTATTTCCCGAACTACAGTTTTTTCATATCATTGCCCTGGCATAGACCCGAAATATACTCCAACAATTGTGATTTATAGGTACTCATAATGACTCAGCTACTCAGAACAACTATCCTGATACCAACATTGTTCCTCTTTTCCTTGATGACACTCTGGCTGCCTGCTGCGAATGCCGTTGTACTCGGTACCGGCAGTGCAGAAACAAACCCAATTGCTGCACGAACTGATAGCAGCACTATCCAGGCCTTCTTGTTGAAGGAAGCTGTACAGCACCAGCTCGTACAACTGGGCGTTAACCCTGAGCTGGCAATGGCACGTGTGGCAGCCCTGACGCCCGCTGAGCAACAGCTTCTTGCAGGGCCGATTGCTGACTTGCCCGCAGGGGCAGGTGCGGTCGAAGTGATTGGTATTGTGTTTATCGTGTTATTGATTCTGGAACTTTTAGGCATCACCGATATCTTCAAGAAGATCTAGTTGCACCCTGTTTATCGCCTTGCCTATTTCCTGTCACTAAGCATTTTTGCTTCAGGATGTGTGACAAATGCATACAGAGATACAAGGAATGAGCCGACCACAAACACCGTTGAGCTGACTACAACCCCATTTTATCCTCAGTCTCAATATCAGTGTGGCCCTGCATCACTGGCTACCGTATTAAATGCCTCAGGGCTGAACATTGATCCGGATAAGTTGGCTGGAGATGTATATCTCCCGGACCGCAAAGGCACTCTACAAATTGAGATGATTGCTGCAGCGCGTCGTTACGGTCGTGTTCCTTACGAAATAGGTCAGGATCTCCAGTCGATCATGGACCAGCTTAAACATAATCAACCTGTGCTGGTTCTATTGAACCTCGGGTTTAAGATGCTGCCCATCTATCACTATGCTGTGGTGATAGGATATGAACCTGACTCAGACACATTGATCATGCGCTCTGGTATGGATTATCGCTTGCTAATGTCTCGTCAGCGGTTTCTATCTGCCTGGCACAAATCAGGTAGCTGGGCACTTACCGTCCTGCCACCAGGAGAATTACCCGCTACTGTCGACATTGAGCGCTATCTCAAATCGATTATCGCACTGGAGTCTGTTGGGCAATGGCGAGCAGCAGAACTGAGTTATCGTGCTGTGTTAAGGCAATGGCCAACAAATACACTTGCACTTTTTGGACTGGCTAATACCTTACGTGTGCAAGGTAAACTCGATGAAGCGGTGGCTCAATATCGTAATGTGTTAAAACAGGATGCGAGCCACAAACCCGCCCGAAATAATCTTGCGGACACATTACTGCGACTTGGTCGATGCGAAGAGGCCTCCGCTGCTCTCGAACAAGTCATCATAAGTAGTGACTCAGAATCAGCTGTTGACAGAGCAATTCAGAAAACACGTTCAGAAATTCAGACGAACTGTCCTTAACCGCGTTTATTACATTGATCACCTGACAATCAAGGACGTCTGGGCAAACCAAATTATTCAATCTACCTGACAGATTATTGAATTCAGTATAGACGTTGTAAACTAAAAACCCTCATTCATCGAGAGAGAGTCTTTATCAACTCTAAATCCCACAATTGTATAGGTGAAAAAAAATGCGCATACGACTCCATGTTTCACTGGCATTCCTGATTATGACATTACCATGCTCCAGTGGCTGGGCCGATAAATACGATAATTACAAATATGAAGAAGCAAAAAATATCTTCAGCAAGGCTGGTGAGAGTAGTAGCTACTTCAATCACAGCTACGGATACGCCCTGTTTCCGACCATTGGCAAAGGCGGTATTGGTATTGGCGGTGCGTACGGCAAGGGCCGAGTCTATACAAATGGCAACCATGTTGGAGACACCTCGATGACTCAGCTTACGATTGGTTTCCAGCTCGGTGGCCAGGCCTATAGACAGGTTATTTTCTTCGAAGACAAGCGTTCATTCGACGAGTTTACCAGCGGTAATTTTGAGTTTGGTGCCCAGGCTTCGGCGGTCGCCATAACAGCAGGTGCCTCTGCCTCGGCTTCTACTGCGGGCGGTGTCTCATCCGGTGCCAGCACAGGTAAAAGCGATGCCACTACAGCTGGACATTATCACAAGGGTATAGCTGTCTTCACCATAGCCAAGGGAGGGCTAATGTATGAAGCCACTATTGGTGGACAAAAATTTACGTATAAATGGAGGTAAGAATCAATACTCTCACGCTGCTGAATGAAATGGTCTCGTTATCAGCTGGATTCACGAAATTGAGCTGGGGTGATAGCTAGAGTCCAACCCACAGCTACAGACTTATCGCCTGCTTCATTATATTCGAGAAAGACCACAGCAATTGAAACCATGGCTGTATTCATGCCTTCAATGGCCTTATCAGGGCAGCAGCTTTCTTCGCATTATCACGCGCTGTTTCTACATTATCGGCGAAAGCGAGTGCCACTCCCATACGACGTCTAATAAAAGACTCAGGTTTGCCAAACAGTCGAATATCCGAATGCGGTACAGCAAGCGCATTTTCAATATTTTCAAAAGTAATTCCCTGCTCTTCCAACCCGCCATAGATCACCGCGCTGGCAGCAGGAGTCCGCAATACTGTTGAAACTGGTAACCCAAGTATCGCTCGGGCGTGTAGCTCAAATTCATTCTGCACCTGGCTGGCCATGGTAACCATACCGGTGTCATGCGGACGCGGGCTGACTTCGCTGAAAAATACCTCATCACCCCTGATAAACAATTCCACACCAAAAAGACCACGCCCACCCAGGCTGTCAGTAACGGCCCCGGCCATCTCCTCTGCCCTGGCAAGCGCATTCTTACTCATGGCCTGAGGCTGCCAGCTTTCAACATAATCACCGTTTTTCTGGATATGTCCTATCGGCTCACAAAAGACTGTTTCAGTTTCACCTGCAGCATTCAATGCACGTACTGTCAGTAAAGTAATTTCATAATCAAATTCAATTTTTTCTTCGACAATTATCTTGCTGGTTTCTACCCGGCCGCCGGAAAGTGCGTAATCCCATGCCTGCTGTATATCCTGTGGGCCATTGATCAGTGACTGGCCTTTGCCGGATGAGGACATAACGGGTTTGACGATGCAGGGAAACCCAATGCCGTTTTCAATTGCAGTAGTCAATTCTGACAGGGATTCAGCAAAGGCATATTTCGATGTGGCGAGACCAAGTTCTTCAGCAGCAAGTCGCCGTATCCCTTCCCGGTTCATCGTAAGCTGAGTTGCTCGGGCGGTTGGAATCACCGTACAAAGACCCGCTGCTTCTATCGCAGCCAGTTCATCTGTCGCAATCGCTTCGATCTCAGGGATGATGTAATCTGGATTTTCCTGCTCGACCAGTGTGCGCAAAGCTTGAGCATCTGCCATGTTGATTACGTGTGCACGATGTGCCACCT
>JAUVSB010000026.1 GCA_030597275.1 Gammaproteobacteria bacterium | reverse complement strand
CCATCAGGCAACCATCACCAAGGAACACATAGGTGTTATGGTCGACCACATCGTGGCCATCACGATTAAAATGGGCCGCCAGGACTTTTTCAGCTATTGCCATACCGACACCATTGGTAATGCCCTGCCCAAGTGGTCCGGTGGTTGTTTCTATGCCAGGGGCATAACCGTATTCAGGATGACCTGGTGTTTTCGAATGAAGCTGACGGAATGCCTTGAGGTCATCAATGCTGAGATCATAGCCGGTAAGATGCAGAACAGAATAAGGCAACATGGAGCCATGTCCATTTGACATAATAAAACGGTCACGGTCGACCCAGTCAGGGTTGGCCGGGTTATGATTCATGTAATCATTAAAAAGAACTTCGGCGATATCTGCCATGCCCATTGGGGCACCCGGGTGGCCAGAGTTTGCTTTCTGTACGGCATCCATGGCCAGGGCACGAATACCATTGGCCAATTTACGTCGATCGGTAGTTGCTGACATGGGACTTCCTCTTTGGTAATTGTTGATTCTTGCTTACTACGCAATTGTAAATACCGTGAAATAACTAATAAATATCCGGCATTAGCAATTTTTCAGCGCATAAACCGTTCATTTTCCCCTACTTCGATGTTTTCGGCAATAGAGAATCCCTTTCTTCTGTTAATTCACAAAAATCAAACCCTCGGTTCCGACACCGCGCCGCTTATTAATCAGCGTAAATAGCTTGAGATGCTTACAACACAAATCCAGGCATATTAATTGTTGTAGAAATGAAACATCTTTATTTACCTGCACCCTGTTTATCTCACAATATCAATAATTAAATAGCATGTCGTAAAATCACAACAAGCAGCCATTCTAATTTCAGACTACCGATAAAGGGCTTGTTTTAACCGATATATAGTCTACATTTAGAAGTGAGGGGTGGCTTGTTCATAACAAATGATCAAAGCCTCGATAAAAAAATTCTATTTTAGATAAGGAAATATAATGCTGAAACTTGCTACAAGAAACAATTCATGGAAGATCGAATTTACAGGTTTTTCACTCATTCTGGCGGTCTTTATTTCTACATTTCTACCCAATACAGCGTATTCTCAAGATACACTAAGACTGGTCATACAGCCTTTCCAGTCGGAACAGAGAACGCGTGAAATTTTTCAACCTCTGGCAGACTACATGGGACACATAACCGGTCAAAAGGTTAAGCTAGTCACCTATCCGAATTTCATCTCCTACTGGATGGAAACACAAAAACCTGACAGCTATGATATTGCCTTCGATACTGCTCACTTCATTGATTACCGTGATAAAAACATGGACTTCACCGTGCTGGCCAGGCAACCCGGCAGCGTCAGTATTTCACTAATTGTTCCTGAAGATTCACTGGTCTTTGACGCAGAAGAACTGGTCGGCAAAAAGATAGCAACCATTGGCCCACCGAGTATCGCAGCTATCCGTATTGATGAACTTTTCGAAAATCCCGTGCGCCAACCTACCGTTGTCGAGGGTACTGATTCTGCCCATGTTATGTCTATGCTGCTGTCTGGGGAAGTTGATGCTGCGATGATACCGACCCCGCTGGTGAGTGCACAAATGGCCGCAGGGGGTGGGATTTCAATGGTATTAACTACTGATACGATACCCGGTATGGGAGTTTCTGTTTCACCGGGTGTGTCTGCTGAAATAAGGGAAAAACTGCATAAAGGGCTTGTTGAAGCCGAGAAAACTCCCGAAGGCAGGAAAATGCTCGAGGAGACGAAACTGAATCCTTTTGAAAAGACCACCAATCAGGAATATTTTGGTTTTAGCGAATTACTCGACCAGTTGTGATTTTTTTATAAGCCATCTGCAGCATGTATATTAATTTTGTATTGGAACTTTTTCCGGGGTAAACAAAGCTAGCCACTAAAGAGGGTCGATGCCGCGATCATTCCAACGCCACTCGTTGGATCATTGGCAGGAATTTCAGTCGTCACTACGACAGAGCCATCTCAGCACATTGCACTATCAGCATCACCTGATTTGCCCAGTGATATCAGACACTATATTCATGATGCACTCATTTACGCCAATAGCACACAGGAAGGAAGACAGATGCTTCAGGATATTGGCTTTTCCGGGTTTGAGGACCCCAACACGGACAGATATGTTCTCGCAGCAGATTTATTACAACTCGCTGATATCGACTAAGCATGTCAATTCAGCACATGGGCTTTTATGAGCCGATGTGCTGAATGAATCATGCATTAGAGAATAGATTTCTCAATCAGTGTTTGGGACAAACAGGAAAATTACTGCTGTAATGAAATCGCCTGCAGGTCAGGGATTACAGCGATCTCACCATCATAAATAAAACTTGCACAGATAAAATCCTTATCTTCCTGGTCATCGTCACTTGCCTTGACATCCTCACTTGATAATAATCTTGGACGCGGGTTATGCCTTATTGCTATTGCAAAAAACATATTTTTTTCTGAGCCCTTCCAGGGGTAAAAAATAAATGCCTTGCTGCGTTTGCCAAATTCTGGGATATCGTTTCCGGTCATCCCTTCCATAGAGTAGACCGGTACATCAACCCCTCGCCAGCTCATGAATCCAAGTAAGTTTCCTTCAGCCAGAGATTCGTCGAGAGACAAGGGAACAATTTCTGCAACAGCTGCACTGGGTATTACAAGTAAACCTGGATCAGCCGGTACAATCAGGCAACGCACAGACCCTATTTCTTTATCAGTCGTTTCATCTACCATTAGTCTCTATTCCTCCCCCGACATCAGGCTTCCATCATCGCGCTAATCTTGCGAGAACTTTCTAACGGAAGCACAGAATTAATTGCATTCATCAATTCAAGCTCCTGATACGGTTTTGTTAGATAGAGTGTCGCACCAAGTGACATAGCTCTTTCACGATGCTTCGGACCTGAACGTGAAGTAATAATTATAATAGGAATATTTTTATAGACAGGATCATCTCTAACACGCTCAGTTAGTTCAAAACCATCCATGCGAGGCATCTCAATATCAACGAGCATGGCATCAGGGACTCCATCTTTCAGCTTTTCAAGTGCATCAACACCATCAGTTGCAAGCAAGGTGGTAATACCATATTTACTTAAATTTCTTTCTGTAACCCGTCTCACTGTCAACGAATCATCGACCACCATGATTGTCGCAGGACTAACTTCTTTTTCCATCTTGGCAACAAGGCTGGCCTGATCAATTTCAGCTCTTTCTGCATTGCGGGTATTCCAGAGGTCAACAAGATCGATGATAAGCGATACCTCACCGTCACCCAGCACCGTTGCACCTTCTATTCCATCTAGTGATGCCACCTGCACGCCTACTGACTTCACAACAATTTCAGTAGCGTGAATAAGCTCATCTACGCCAACAACTATTGGTCCGGTTGCCGAGTTCATCATTAATGCTGGCGTCTTGGTTTCATCCTCCAGTTGAGCCAGCAGCCCAAGGCGTTCGGTGAGTGACATATACGGGTATGTTTCATCACCAATAGCAATACTCCGCTCACCTGAGGCATCAGTGATAATTCGACTTCTATACACCATTGTTATTGACAATATTGCCATTAAAGGCACTGCAAAACGCTGACCGCCTGATGCAATGATCATTGCCTGGGCCACTGTCATCGACAATGGTAAACGAATGCTGAAACGAGTACCTGCATTCTTTTCTGTCGTCAGAGATACTGATCCACCGACCTGTTTGAGTCCACTTTGTACGACATCCATGCCGACACCTCGCCCCGATACCTGGGTAACACTATCAGCAGTAGAAAAACCCGGTATAAATATGAGGTTGGCGAGATGTTCATCTGAAGGATTCATGCCACGATCAAGCAAGCCCTTCTTTTCAGCCTTGCTTCGAATCTTATCTAAGTCAAGTCCCCGACCATCATCAGAAAAATCAATAATAATATCTTTTCCTTCACGTTTAACCTCAATCTTCAAAAGACCTTTTTCTGGTTTACCCAGTTTTTTTCTAGTTTTGGCATCCTCAAGACCATGAGAGATCGAGTTTCGAATCAGATGCTCCAGTGGCGGCACAACCTGGTCAATAACATTCCTGTCCAACTCAACTTCACCACCAATCAGTTCAAGATTTATTTGTTTATCCAGTTCCCGTGATGTTCTCCTGGTCAGCTGCCTCAATCTTGGCATAAGGGTAGTAAATGCAACCATCCTGGTCTGAGTCAGCCCTTCTTGCAGATCTGTATTCAGTCGGGACTGTTCGTGCAGTAACGTCTCAACATCACCGGCAAAGTTGTCCATGCCAGTCTGTATCATCATTAAATCATGCAAACTCTCTGCAAGGTTGCGTGAAAGAAATTGCAATTGTGTATACCGGTCGAATTCAAGAGGATCAAAAGCCTCATCATCTTCAGTAAATGCTTGCTCTGTGCGTGATGAAATCTGTGTATCCGCCTGAATCTCCAGTTCGCGAATTTGTTTCTGGAACCTGTCGATATTATTATGCAATTCACTCAGGTTCTCTTTGAAGTTAGATACCTGTTGCTGAATCCGTGAGCGCGCAATACTAACCGCACCTGCATAATTCGCAAGGGTACCTAGTAATTCTGAATCGACCCTGACCTGAGCCTGCTTGCCTTCTAGAGATTTAACTTTTCGCGCCTGAGGTACAGCACTTTTCTTTTCTTTTACCGGTTTTGACTCTGGTGAAACTTCCGCAGCACTTTTTACTTCATCTTTTTCCTGTTTTTCAGGTTCAATGATGTCGGCCTGGGTCTCATCATCTCCCTCTGCGTGCTGCACCTCTTCTACATCGATGTCCTGTTCACTAACTTCGCTGGTGAAATGATTCAAAATACGTTGATTCATTTCGTCGGCCTGGCTGTCATATTCTGTACTACCAGGGTTCTCGACCATCATCGACAGGGTGTCATGTACTTCTTCAATCAGTTCAAACAGTGGCCCATCGATATTATTTTCTGCTTTCTCTGCCAGCTCAAGCATCGATTCTGTGTTGTGCGCCAGATCACCGATATTTGTGATACCCGTCATCCTCGCACTACCTTTGATAGTATGGAATATCCGCTTTAGCTCACTACTTGCTTCTTCATTGTTTGAATCTGAACGCCATTTCTCCAGTGCGTCATGAAAACGAGATAATAAATCAACCGCCTCTTCTCGGAAAATCTCTACCAGCTCATCAACAGCCTCATCTTCAACTTTTTCTTCTTTTTCTACATCAACTTCATCTTTCTCAGCGACTAGCTCCAGCTCTTCTTCAGGCTCAACAGTCTCAACTTCATCAATAAATTCTGCTTCAATTAAATCGATTTCTTCGTCTGCAACAGGCTCTTCCTCATCAAGCTCTTCTAAGCCAATTTCGACAAACTCATCAATAATATCTTCTTCGTCTTCATTTGCTTCTTCTACGACATCAGGCTCAATCTTCTCTTCTTCATGTTCAGAAGCCTGATCAATGACATCTGTGTCTTCTACACTCAGATAGCTTGGCATATCGATCGTGCCATCATGCAACTGTGGGTTGGGTAGATCAGCCAGTCGCTTAATACTCTCACTTGATAGTTCATGCAGACCGGTAAGTAAATCATCTTCTAATGCCTGTGGTTTCCCGACAGACTCGAGTAGCAACATACCTAGTCCATATGCGGTATTGAGAATATCAATATCTTCTTTTGTCAGGTAGAGACTTCTGGCGCTTAAGCCATCAAGTAAATTTTCTACGGATTCGTAAGTATCAGCAACCAGATCTAAACCTACAGAGCGTGCACTTCCACGAAGTGTATGGATTATTCTGTCCATTACATCTGAGACTTCCGGTTCATCAATAGCACGGCTGTTGTTGACCTCTAACAGAAGATCATCAAGGTGCTTTTGTATCTCGGCACTATAAATATCGCGAACAGTTGCTGACTGGAGAGCTGCGGGTAATCCTGGGATAGCATCATCTTCTTCTATTTCGAGATCAACAGCACCTTCTTCAGTCGACACTTCATCTTCTGATTCTTTTTCTAACTCTTCTTCAATTGTAATTTCTTCTTCTGCTTCTGCTGCTGCTTCACTATCGGCAAGGTCTTCTGTTATTTCTTCCTCAACGTCTATAGCAGCTTCCGTTACCTGCTCATCGACAGCGATAGCTTTAGCTACCCATTCCTGCCAGTAGTCAACATCAATATTCGATTCGTCATGCCGTTCCAGGCCATCCAGCATTGCTGGCAATTTATTCAGCGCTTCGTCTAATAAAGCAAATATCTCATCGCTCACTGCAAACTTTCCGGCCAGCAGCTGGTTTAATAATTCCTCTAATGACCAGGAGAATTCTCCAAACTCAACGGCGCCTGACATGCGTCCGCTGCCTTTCAAGGTATGAAAGCTGCGCCGCAAATCAGTTAATGCAACTTCTTCAGAAGTATTGTCTTTCCATTTATTTAATAGCTCTTTAGCTGTGACTGCAATTTCCCTTGCTTCTTCAAGAAATATCTCCAGTATTTCATCATCGAATACTGCCGGTGCTCTTGCTTCAGGCTCAGCTACGAGTGCGAGTTTCACTTCTTCGTCTGCTACAACCCCAGCCTGGTCTAATTCAGCTTCAACAGGTTCAATAATTCCCATTCCAGGTTCAATATCAGCTACGTCAATTTCTTCCAGCTCGATACCAAGATCATTTTCATACTCAGCCGTACCACTGTCAGCGTCTTCTGACTCTTCAGCCTCTATGAGCGTGGCTTCTTCGGGCAATCGCCCAGTCAATTTTTCCAGTATGGACAATGACTGATGAAAAGTAGTCATTATGTCGTCTGTGAGATACTCAGGATCTTCAGACAACAGACTAACCAGACTAGAAACTTCATCAGCGATCTTCTCGAGCTTTTCATCCTTATTTCTATTTGCCAGCGAAATGATTGCCGCCATGTCTTTGCGCAGTGTAGCAAGATGAAGCTTATCTTCCGGGTTACGCAGCCATTCGTCTGCTTCATCGCGAATGTGTTTGACACGTTCTACAGCTGTATCCCGGTCAGAGATATCAGACGGAGCGGTACGCAGGAGTTCTTCCATTGCGCGTTCAATTATCAACTCACTTGTAGGTTGATCGTGCTGTAGTGATGCGGCATAAGACTCTATCGCACTGATGGCTAGCGCTGTTGACTCCACATGCTCTGTTGTTGGCCTGATACGTCCTTCTGCCATGCTGACAACTTGTTCATTAATCAGCAAGACAAGCTCAATAGCACGCTCACGTTCCAGAATCTGCAGTGCGCCTTCAATCTGAGATAGTTTTTCCGGTATAGGCTTGAGAATTTCATTAAGATGCATGTTTAATGAATATTTCTCAAACTTTTCAACCACGTCCTCAAGGTTAGTTCCGATTTCAGCGGCTACAACTTTTACCAGCTGAGAAAATTCTACGCCTGTTAATGTCCCTTCTTCATCAATGTCTATGCCAGCCACATCCAGGGAAGCGGCTGATTCGGCCTGCTCACCTGTTCTGATCCAGTACAGATCAGCAATTGCCCGGTCAACCTTCTCTTCCCAGTCAGAAGAAGGGTCATCAAGTTCGTTGCAGGCATTCTCAAGCATTAGCAGGCCTTCAGCCAGCTCAAGCGCAATGTTATTATTTATTACTATTGCTCCGGCGTCATGCGCCTGTGCCGTATGAGAAATTTCTTCTACAAGAGCCAACAGTTTCTTCTTATTTATTACATCAACGGCACCACGTGTTTTATCTAAACTGGAGAGTAAGGGTTCTATTGATTTTTTATCGGTGCTCTCACTATCAAAATAATCATTAAGATGGTCTTTTGCTACAGCAATTTCCTCTGCTAGCGCCTTCATTATTGGCCGTAAAACATCAGGACTGGTTGCTTCAATAATATGACCGGTATCCGCTGCAGCCCCGCCACCAACCTGTTCTTCAAGTGAAAAAGCATGGATCAGCTCACTAACTACCGGCCCTCTGCTTTCTGTTTTTCCTATCTGAAAAAGCATCTTCTTCAACAGAGAACCCAGCGGTTTCTTTACCAGTGAAGACTCACCCTCAGTGATGATACGTTTCAGTTCCTGTTCCAGTGTGGCAAAAAAGCGCCTTGTTTCCTTCTCTTTACTATCAATCCCACCATCACGTAATGCTTCTGTCAGGGCAGTAGCAACCCACCATAGCTGTGAAGTCACATCAAAACGTGAAATGTTCTTAAGATGGGTAAATAGAAGAAGAATGGTACTTAAAGACTGCGTTTCATTCTTTTGCGTAAACCAGCTAAGCATCGTAGCAAGCAGCTGCTTTCGTGCCTGTGAAACTTCTGCATTGAAATCTTCATCACTTAATCGAGCAGGTCGACTACCTGTAATTTCCGGGTAAACAGCAAGCTCAGGGTTAAACAGATCATATTCTTCTACGGGTTCTGCGCCCCGTACCCCTCTCAGCTCATTGACAAGAGGTGTCAGTGCAACGATAGAATCTGGGTAACCGGCATGCAGCTGTGAAATATAGGTGCTAAGACTTAGCACGCCGCGACTTAGCGAATCCAGGTTATCCTCTGTGGGCTTGATATTTTCATCAATCAACCCCTCACAAACCAGTTCCAGCTCGTTGACAAGTCTTGCAGCACCATCGAGTTCGACTATCTGCAGGGTACCTGACACCTGATGCAGGAAAGCAACAGCCATGCGCATCTGGCTGGTATCATCAGTGGCGGTTGAAAATGCTTCCAGCGATAGGCGAGCCTGTTTTATAGACTCATCGATCTCATCTTTCACCCAACTAAATGTACTGGGGTCTACTCGACTCATCTCATCACCAGACCTGTGTCAGGATATATGTAAAAAATATACAATTATGCAACCGTCGCGAGCGATTAAGCTTACGATGGCACTCTGAAACCAGCTACTGAAGACTTAAGCTGTCCAGCAAGTACAGAGAGCCTGCCAACCGATTCGGCTGTCTCAGTCGTTGTGGCAGAGGCCTGTGTTGTCAGCTCCCTAATATGTACCATCGTTCCAGATACACCTGTCGCTTCCTCTGACTGCTGTCTCGCGGTGTTGGCCATTGCGGTAATCAGTGTCGACAGTTCTTCCGATACCGTCTCAATCTCGCCAAGAGCACGACCGGCTTCATCAGCGAGTCGCGTATTCTCGACAACTTCCCTTGTTGCCTCTTCCATCGAAGTCACTGCTTCGTTGGTATCTGACTGAATGTTGTTAACCAGGCCGGCAATCTGTTTTGTCGCCTCGGCAGAACGTTCCGCAAGTCGCTGTACTTCATCCGCAACCACCGCGAAACCACGTCCGGCTTCACCCGCCATCGCCGCCTGAATTGACGCGTTCAAGGAAAGAATGTTTGTTTGCTCGGCAATATCATCAATCAGTCCAACGATTTCACCAATCTGTTGCGAGCTTTCGCCAAGACGCTTGATTCGTTTACCGGTCTCCTGCATCTTGTCTCGCATATTGTTCATACCCGTGATAGTCGATGACACCGCTTCAGACCCCTGCTTGGCCAGTTCTACCGAACCATTTGCAACTTCGGCTGATCCGTCAGCACTTTCAGACAGTTGTTCCATCGACTGGGCCATAGATACTATCGACTCTGTTGCGGTACCAATTTCTTCAGTCTGCTGCTCAGTCTGTGCTAGCAGTGCAGTCGTTTTTCCACGTGTGCCTTCCGATTCCGTTGCCACCTGTTCCGATGCAGCGTTGATCTGCTGTACCAGAGTACGCATTTCCATTACCGCGTAGTTCATGGAGTCAGCAATAGCACCCGTCACCTGATCGGTCACCTCCGCCTCAATGGTCAAATCACCATCGGCAAGATCGCCCATTTCATCAAGCAGTTTCAAAATAGCGGCCTGCGTTTGTCTGTTTGTTTCATTACTTTCAAATTCACGTACGCGCGCACTGCTTACCAGAGATCGAATAAACATCAGGAAGAAGAACAGGGCTGCACCACCGAAAACAAATGGCAGGACGTTGAGATATTTGATGTGTGCATACAGGTTCTGATAACTGTTTACCAGGGCCTCAATCTCGGCCAGGAATTTCTCAGACGTTTCAGTAATACGCTGTGCTGAACGCTGTGATACGAAGAACTCTGTTACCACCTGCTGAGCCGCCACAATATACTCATTCAACTGTTTAAAAACTTCATCGGAAGCATCAATTTTCTCGATAACTTCCGGGCTGGCTTTTCTTCGCAAACCGCGATTAATACGTTTATATAACTTGGCATCTTTACCAAACTGGGTCGCTGCCACAGCCGCATCCATTCCACCCAGGGCAAACACGTTTACATCCTTGGTAATTCGCTGGCTCCAGGTTCGTTGCGTACCTGCCCTGGAAATAATACTAGCCGGTGCTTCTTCAGCAATCAGGGCCTCGACGACCTCATCTGAAATAGCCAGCAGCAGGGGGGAAAGCTCATTGATCGATGCCACATTCTCACGAATAGAGAGCAGTGCCGGCTTGTTGGTTAAAATAGCGGTCACGTCCGTGTCAAGTGAGCTCCACAGAGCCTGCACAGGCTGCAAAGTTCCACTCACACTCTCAGGTGATGCAGGTAATCTGTCATCGCCTTCAGATAGCGTATTCAGAATACTGTTAATTCTGTTTTTAGAGTCTTGCAGCGTGGAGAAGGCAACCTCATTTCCTAATACCGCTTCACGCGCGTCTTTCGCTACCCTTTGCGACAGCATTAACAACAAACTGGATTCTTCCACATAACCGGATTGCAAGGTGGTCGTTTGCGTTTGCCACATCAGTACTCCAACCAGCCCGATAACCGAGATCACCATGCCGATACCCAGCAATGGCAGGTTATTTGCCAGCTTTCCTAATGCAGATGGCGCGGACTTCTTACCGGCTGAAGATGAACCGGTGTCAGAACCAATATCAACCACGCCTGCATCTGTCAGATTTTCACCTGGAAACTTACTTTCTTCTGCCATTAGACTAACCTCAACAATAGCTCATTATTTGTATATAAACATACCCTGTATAGACCGCTTACGCCGCCGCGTTCAGAAAACCTTTTTCCTCAACCAGTTTATCTGCATCAAACACAAACCACTTCTGCTGCCCTCGACACAATGCCCCGGAAATATATCCAGACCACTGCTGATTCAACTCCCCTGGGTCACAACTGTCGCCCTCTGGGTCAAAATGTCTAAAGCCCTGTAACCGACTTACCAGTAAACAACAGGAAAGATGGTCATTGTTAATAACTATCAGGCGAGAATACTGATCCGCAACAACCGGCTCCATGCCCAGAAAGTCCTGTAAATCAATAACGGTAAGCAAGCGCCCTCGAATATTTGCAATACCGCGCAGCCAGGATTGTGTTCTTGGTACGACTGCCAATGACACAGAAGGCACCACTTCCGATACCTGCTCCATCGTTGTCACAAACTCCATGTCACCAACCTTGTATGACAAGCCAACCCATTGTTCCGCTACAACAGCTTCCTCGGGCAGCGAGTGACCCGCTGCCAGCACGTCCTGCTCCATTTGAGAAAGT